>NZ_JAUBQQ010000077.1:0-28003 GCF_036701335.1 Microcoleus sp. Pol12B5
TTGTGATGCACGGGTTTTGACCTATTCTACCTGTTTATCTTGCACTCAACTCTCGATCACGCGAGCAAAACCCAGGCCATATCAAGTGCGATCAATATATTCAACAAGCCCTATATAGTCAGGACTACCCTCTATAAAAAGATTTAATAATACCATCAGACAAAGAATATCTCGATGGTCAAGAAAAACTATTTCATTCTCTAAAACACTCTCCAATCACATGGGCAGCTCTTTGGTATTTTATTCATGAGTATAACGCCAGTTTATCTATCAAATAAAACCCCTAATTATACTGCCTATGTAGGACTACCCAAAATTGTTAGTTTAAACCTACCAAAGGGAGGGATTTACGATGGGTTAATTGCTCAAGCTGCACTGAAAGCAAGTGTGGATGTGTTGTTGACTCTTAACCCCAAGGACTTCACTCGAGTGGGAGAAGATGTCAGGCGGTGCAAGTGCCGGGTTAAGCCGATCGCACTTTGCTTTTAAAGCGCGATCGTCAGTTAATATACTTCATCATGCGTCCCAATATCAATCAAGACGATCAATTCCTCTTGCGTTTCATTATCTTGCTCAAAAGTATAGATTATTCGGCAATCGGACTCAACCCAACAAGCCCAAAGTCCTTCTAATTGCCCCCGCAGTTTATGTGACTTCAATGGAGGAGAAAATGGATCGTTCACTAACAACTCCAAAACCGAAAAGATTTTCTCACCTAATTGCGGATTTCTCTTGATAATCCGTTTAAAAGCCCGTTGAAAACTGTTGTTCCAAACTAGAGTTTTCATTCTTCATCCAGTAAATCAGCTTTTAACTGTGCAAGGTTGCCTCGCTTTGCTGTGCCGACTTTTAAAGCACTCAAAACCTCTCTTGCATTGTTAGCAATTTCCACTCGCCGATTTTCAATTCGCCGTTTCTGAATTAATTCAATTAACAAATCTTGCTCTTCAATTGCCAGAGATTCTACATATTCGATCGCGGTCTGGAAAGCAATAGAATTAGCCATAAAGAACTTTTCTATGTTTGAAAAGTGACAGTGCATTTCTATTTTACTAAGTGAGGTGGGCAAATGCCCACCCTACCAATAAACTATGCGCCGACAGATTCCTTCGCTGCGTACAGCACCTCGACGGTAATCTTATCAATTCCCCGATCGCGCGCAAACTTCTCAGTATTCCGCTTCACCTTACCCCGCACAAAACCAGGGATTTTATTCAACTCAGCTTGTCCATCCTTCGTCCAACCCATATCAGAGTCAGCCGAAATACCCTTGGTAATCACTTCCTTAGTATCGTGGCCGCCGAAGATTTCCAGCAAGTGGTCTTCCATTCCCAAAGTAAAGGAATTGTAGACCAAATCTACGCACTGATTTGTACCTTCATAACCCAAAAATGGCTTGTAGCCGATAGGGAAATTTTGGACGTGAATCGGTGCAGCAATTACGCCGCAGGGAATATCCAACCGCTTACCTACGTGGCGTTCCATTTGGGTGCCGAAAATCGCCGAAGGTTCCGCTTTGGCGATCGCATCCCCGATCGCCCCGTGATCGTCCGTCACCAGCACTTCATCGCAATACTCGCTTACCTGTTCCCGGAACCAGTCAGCGTCGTGTTTGCAGTAGGTTCCAGCCCACACAACGTGGATTCCCATCTCGCGAGCCAAAATCTTCGTCATCGCCGCAGCGTGCGTATTATCGCCAAATACGACGGCTTTTTTGCCAGTTAAGTTTTGGCAGTCGATCGATCGCGAAAACCAAGCAGCCTGCGACACAAACCGAGTTTGTTGGTCAATAAAGTTTTCGTAATCAACATCCGCACCTTGAGCATTCAAAACTTGCTGAATCTTGCGGATACAGCGCGCCGTTTCTACCACACCCATCGGCGTAATATCCACCATCGGCGTGCCGAATTCTTTTTGCAAATACTCCCCGGCCATCATCCCCAATTCCCGATAAGGAACCAAGTTAAACCAAGCGCGCGGCAGTCTTTTTAAGTTGTGAACCGAAGCACCTTCGGGAATAACTTCGTTGACTTCAATGCCCAAATCTGCCATCAAACGTTTCAACTCGGTGCAGTCGTGCTGGTTGTGGAAACCCAGCGTAGACATACCGATAATGTTGACAGATGGTTTTTCGCTTTTGGCTTCTACTAAATCGCCTTTTTTGCGGGCTTTGTTAATGTAAAATTGGACGATTTGATCCAAAGTGCGATCGGCAGCTTGCAGTTCGTTTACCCGATAATGGTTAACATCCGCCAGCAATACATCGCCTTTGGCATCCAATTGAGCTCGTTCCACGAAGTTTTCCAAGTCTTCTTGCAGAATGCTGGAGGTGCAAGTCGGGGTGAGCACGATTAAATCTGGGTGTTCTTCTCTGTCTTTGCGGGTGATGTTGTCCACCACCCGTTCCTGGGAACCCCGCGCCAGTACGTGTCTGTCAACGACGCTGGTAGTTACCGGGGTGAAATCCCGTTCCCTCTCCAGCATGGAACGCATGACGTTAAAATAGTCGTCTCCAATCGGTGCGTGCATGATTGCATGGACGTTTTTGAAGGAAGTGGCGACGCGCAAAGTGCCGATGTGGGCTGGGCCTGCGTACATCCAATAAGCCAATTTCATAGGTTTTTTTCCTGGTGCTGGTTGAGAATTGCCCGATCGGGCGATTACTGCTAAATTTTAAGGTTGTTTCTGATTTTCTCACCGGATGAATCCTTGAGAAATACTAAGTTTCTGAGGATTTACACATTTGGGAAATGCTCAAACGCTTTGTCTGCTTGGCATTTGACTCGCAATTTAAACAACTTTACCTGGGTTTTATGGCAATAATTCTTAATCTTTCCTAAAATTTTCTTAAGAGTTAGGCAAATTTGATTAATGTAGGGTTCGCTGCCGCGCACCAGACAAGGTGCAATAATTCAGCATTTTTTGTCAAATTTACTCTGCTCAAACGGTCAATCGATTTTAGATTTTAGATTTTAGATTAAAGAATTGAAGGATTGACCCCACGGATAAATTCGGGGGTTCCTTTATGGGATACAGGTTTTTTATTTCTGGACGGATGAATCCAGGGGCTTGTATCCTGGATGCTTTCGGTCAATCGATTTTAGATTTTAGATTTTAGATTTTAGATTAAAGAATTGAAGCCTTGACCAGCCCAAAAACGGATACCGTGCCACGTACAGGAGTTGTGGAAAGATAAAAATTTTAGACCCTAGTTCAAGCTCCCAGATTTATCTGTGGGGTAAATCTAAAATCTAAAATCTAAAATCTAAAATCGACTGACCTCACGGATAAATTCGGGGGGCAAGTTTCATCGGATACAGGTTTTTTATTTCTGGATCGATGAATCCGGGGGCTTGTATCCTAGATAATTTCGGTCAGTTAGTATTGTTAATCGATCGGTCAAAATAGATAGAACTGAATAAAATTTCAGATTCCGAAGCAACACTTACTTCCCTCAGCGCCTCGGTCGCTAATTATAGTTAAGATTTGCACCGCCCGGTTTTTTTGAAGCACCGCAAATTCGGGCCCGATCACCGGAAAAAATAAATCTTTAAGCACTTGCGTATTTTCACGAGATGTGATGACGCTCTACTAAAGTCCAGCGATTGCTTAGAATCGGAGATGATTTGGTTGTCAGAATGGCGATCGAGCATTAGAGTAAATCCTTGCACAACTCCTGTATTTGCGCTCTTGTTAACCTAACTGCTGAGGTAACGAAAGCCGCAGCGTGCTTTTGTCAGCAGTAGCTCTTTGCTGTCAAGGCCTGCTTTCCCACACATCCCAAAAGATAGCTCTTGAGCGATAATGAAGAATAACATAGGATTTACGAAAAGAAACCTGATTTACACGATAAAATCTTGGGTTTGTCAACGACTAGCAACGAAGAAACCCGGTTTCTAGCCCGCCGCGCGTCAGTCCTGTAACATTGACCAAGCACACCTAATTTGAGAGAACCCAACTATGATGGCAATTCCCGGCGTTGCAGTTCTCGCTCTCATTTATGAAAGCAGCACTTCCCTGGTTTACCGCGGCCACAACGAGCAGAACAACCAACCTGTTATTATCAAACTTATCAAAGAAGACTATCCCACTCCTGAAGAACTGAATAGATACAAGCGCGAATATGAGATCACTGCCAACTTAAGCCTGTTGGACGGAGTTGTGAAAGTGTATAAGTTGCAACAGGTTAGAAATAGTCTGGCAATGATCTTAGAAGATTTTGGCGGGGAATCTTTAAAAATTTTTATGGGTTCCCAAAAATTTACCCTGTTAGGATTTCTGACTACGGCCATCAAAGTTGCTGAAACTTTGGGAGAAATTCACGGAAAAAATGTAATTCATAAAGATATAAATCCCTCTAATATAGTTTTTAATCCTGCTACCGGACAAGTGAAACTAATAGATTTCAGCATTTCAACAGCATCCAACCTGGAAAATATTCCCAATAAAAATCCCAATTTTTTAGAAGGCACTTTAGCCTATATGTCGCCCGAACAAACCGGCAGAATGAACCGGGTAGTCGATTACCGCACCGACTTTTATTCCCTCGGCGTGACCTTCTATGAAATCCTGGCAGGACAACTCCCTTTTCCCACGACAGATCCCATGGAGTTAGTTCACTGTCACATAGCCAAACAGCCAGTCCCTCTCGCTGAAATAGCCCCAGAAATTCCTAAAGCTGTTTCAGATATTGTGATGAAATTGTTAGCAAAAACCGCTGAGGAGCGTTATCAAAGTGCTTGGGGACTAAAAGCCGATTTGGAATCCTGCCTGTTTCAGTGGCAAACATCTGGGGTTGTTTCTGAGTTTCCTCTCGGCAGCCAAGATATTTCAGACAAATTTCAAATCCCTCAAAAACTTTACGGCAGACAGCGAGAAGTTGAAACTCTTTTAGCGGCATTTGAACGGGTAGCAGCAACAAATAATCGAGGCTATCGCAGTGACGATTCTCAAATTTCTGTCATCAAAAAAGAGAGCAAATCGAAAAAAGAAATCCCCTTGTCAGTCATGGCGAGAGGACAACATAAATCTCGCAGCGAGATGATGCTGATTGCCGGTTATTCCGGCATTGGCAAATCTGCAATGGTGAAGATTTTAGATAAACCTATTACCCGCAGACGTGGATATTTTATATGGGGAAAGTTTGACCAGTACAAGCGGACTATTCCTTACTCTGCCGTTGTCAGCGCTTTTTCGGAGTTGGTGCGACAACTGTTAACTGAAAGTGAGGCTCAATTAGCAGTTTGGCGCGAAAAACTCCGCAGTTCCTTCGGTCAAAACGGGCAAATTATTATTGATGTCATTCCCGAAGTTGAACTAATTGTCGGAGCTCAGTCTCCTGTAGCTGAATTGGGGCCGACGGAATCTCTTAACCGCTTTAATTTAGTATTTCAAAATTTCATTCGCGTATTTTGCCAGCCAGAACATCCGCTGGTCATTTTTCTCGACGATTTGCAGTGGGCTGATTCGGCTACTCTCAAGCTGATCGAATTGATGATGACAGATGAAGCTACGCAATATCTGTTTTTAATTGGCGCTTATCGGGATAATGAAGTTAGTCCCACTCATCCTTTAATGATGACTGTGGAGACACTGCGAAATCAGGAAGCTATCATTAATCAGATTGCTTTGTCGCCGCTGGGGGTGGAAAACATAACTCATTTGATTGCGGAGACTTTGCACAGCGATCGAGAATCTGTCAAACCATTAGCTGAATTGGTAATCAGTAAAACAGACGGCAATCCTTTTTTTGTCAATCAATTTCTGCAAACATTGTATCAGGAAAACCTGCTAGTTTTTCACCCGCCACAGTCGGGGAGCAAGGGCGGCTGGCATTGGGATATGACCCAAATCGAGCAGTGCGCTATCACTGACAATGTAGTAGATTTGATGGTACAAAAATTGAGGAAACTGCCAAGTTCAACGCAGCAAGTTTTGCGTTTAGTGGCTTGTTTGGGGAACGAATTTGACTTGAATACTCTTTCTTTAATTCATGAAAAAGAAGCCTCGGAAACTTTTTCTCACCTGTTGCCCGCCATTAAGTCGGGACTGATTCTGCCAACTTCGGAATTGGAAAGCAAGTCATTAGATTACGTGCTGTTTCCGCTCTTGATTCTGAATTATAAATTTTTGCACGATCGCGTACAGCAAGCAGCTTACGCTCTGATCGACGACTCGCAAAAAAAGGCAGTTCACCTGAAAATAGGCAGGCAAATCCTAGAAAATACTCCGGCTGAATATCGCGCTGACAGAATCTTTGAATTAGTCGATCACTTGAATGTGGCTCGATCGCTAATTAATGAAGATCGAGAATTAATTGAACTGGCAACGCTGAATTTAGACGCCGCCCGCAGAGCAAAAGATGCCACTGCTTATGTTGCTGCCTTGCAGTATTTGACCGCAGGCATGGACGGTTTGAGCGCCGATATTTGGGATGCCCACTACGATTTAGCCTTTGCCTTGCACATGGAGCGGGCAAATGTCGAGTATTTAAACGGTTATTTCGAGAAGTCTGAAGAATTTATTAATATAACTCTGGAAAAAGCGCGATCGCCCTTAGAAAAGGTAGAAATTTACAACCTGCTGATCGTGCAGTACACCCTGCGGGCGAAGTACGAAGAAGCCGTTAAAGCCGGAATCCAAGCTTTGGACTTGCTAGGCATTGACTTGCCGCTAGACGGGCTACAAAAAGTCATATCCGAAGAATTTGCAGCCGCTACAAATATTTTAGCCGGTAGAGAAATAGCTTCCCTAATTGACGCCCCCGAAATGACTGTACCAGACAAAAAAGTTGCAGTCAAATTAATTACAAACTTGCTGACATCGGCGTACCTCAAAAATCCAGACTTGTGGAAAGTCAGCGTTTTAAAAGGAGTCAATCTTTCTCTACAATACGGTTTAGTACCCGAAGCCTCTCTTTGCTATGCTGGCTACGGTATGTTCTTAAACGCAGTTTCGGGAGATTACAAAGCTGCGTATCAATTCGGCTTACTCTCCCTGAATCTCAGCGAAAAATCTGGCAATATCGGCTTGAAGTGCAGAGCTTGTTCATCCCTGGTCAGTATTTTTTATTACTGGTTCAATCACATCAAAGATTCCCACGCAATCAGCAATGAAGGATATCAAGCAGCTTTAGAATCAGGAGATTTAGAGTATGCGGGTTATATCCTGTCCAACCGCATAGCTAACTCATTTTTTCAAGGTAAAGAAATCTCGCAAATTCTGGCAGACACGAGCAGGTATTTGCAGTTCAGCCAAAAGACCAAAAATCAGCTCGTAACCGATATATTATTAGGGGTAGAGTTAATCCTGCGTAACTTGAGCAAACTAACTCCTGAAAAGTTTGTATTTGAAAGCGAAGATATCAGCGAAGCTGAATACGTACACAACTGTCAAGCTCATCAAAATTTGTACTCGCTCTGCCTTTATCAGATTCGCAAATGCCAGGTAATGTACTGGTACGGCAACTTCAACGAAGCCCTACAACTAGCTTTGGAAGTAGAAAAACAGCTATCTTTTATTACCGGAGCGATACCCGCTACCGAATGGAATTTTTTCTTTTCTCTAACTTTAGCGGCCGTTTTCCCAAATGTTTCAGAAGAGAAGCAAAAGGAATACTTGGAAAAGTTAGAGGAAAACCAAAAACAGATGAAAATTTGGGCAGACAACTGTGCCGAAAATTTTCTGCACAAGTACCTTTTAGTACAAGCAGAAATAGCCCGAATTTCCAAGAAAGATTCAGAAGCTGTAGAACTGTACGATTTCTCTATAAATTTAGCCCAAGACAATGAGTTTGTCCAAAATGAAGCGCTAGCTAATGAACTAGCAGCTAAGTTTTGGTTGAGTAAAGGCAAGTATCAATATGCCAAAATTCACTTGCGCGAAGCTCACTCGTGCTACTTGCGCTGGGGTGCAGTTCGCAAAGTAGAAGATTTAGAACAGAAGTATCCGCAGTTGCGGGAAATGACGCCAATCAACGGAAGTTTTAACAACAGTCAAACTACCACAACTATTCATACTTCTACTGGCAGCGATGCGAGAGTGCTCGATTTGGCAACGGTAATGAAAGCCTCTCTGGCGATTTCTAGCGAAATTGTCCTCGATAAGTTGCTGGCTTCTTTAATGAGAATCTCCTTAGAAAATGCGGGTGCTCAATTAGGTTTTCTAATTTTAGTTAGAGATGGTCAACTGTTGATTTCTGCTAAAGCCTCAGTATTTGCTGAAGATGTAGCTGTTCTGCAATTTACGCCTGTTGGAGAATATCATGATTTACCTGTGACGGTGATTAATTATGTGGAAAGGACTCGCTCGGATTTGGTGTTGAGCAATGCGGCGGCTGAGGGACTATTCACAGCCGATCCTTACATCGCTAAACACAAACTGCAATCTATTTTGTGTACTCCAATCATTAATCAAGGCAAACTGATCGGCATTCTTTATTTAGAAAATAATTTGACTGTCGGAGCGTTTACTCCCCACCGATTGGAAGTTTTAAGGTTGCTTTCTTCCCAAGTTGCTATTTCTTTGGAAAATGCTCTGCTTTACAATTCTGTGGAACAAAAAGTGCAAGAGCGGACGCAGGAGTTAAATGAAAAGAATGAGCGTTTAGAACACACTTTGCGCGAGTTGAAACTAACTCAAGCTCAATTAATCCAAACGGAAAAGATGTCTAGTTTGGGACAAATGGTCGCTGGTGTAGCTCACGAAATTAATAATCCTGTAAGTTTCATCTACGGCAATCTTAATCCGGCTAGCGAATACGTTAAAGACTTGCTAAAATTGATTGAGCTTTACCAGCAGCACTATCCAGAACCTGCGGATGAAATTCTAGAAGAAATAGAAACAATTGAGCTGGAATTCTTGAGCGAGGATTTGCAAAAGCTGCTGGATTCCATGAAAGTAGGAGCGGAAAGAATCCGAGATATTGTGCTAAGCTTGCGGAATTTCTCGCGCCTCGACGAAGCGCAAATGAAGTCGGTAGATATCCATCAAGGCATTGACAGTACGGTGATGTTGCTCCAACCGCGCCTGAGAAAAGAGGGTGGGCGTTTGGGAATTGAGGTGATTAAAAATTACAGCACGCTACCACTAATTACTTGTTATGCGTCTCAGTTGAATCAGGTATTTATGAATATTTTGACAAATGCGATCGATGCTCTCCTCGTCGCAAGAGACGCCCCGGAAAACTCTCATCAACAGCCTACGATTACAATTTCTACAGAGGTGACTGACAGGAATTCTGTCATAATTAGAATTGCCGACAGTGGGCCGGGGATGAGCACTGAGGTGCTGCACAAGATATTCGATCCATTTTTTACAACTAAGCCCGTGGGTTCGGGAACTGGTTTGGGATTGTCTATTTCTCACTCGATTGTTGTGAGTTCTCATGGCGGAAAATTGACTTGCGTTTCTGCAGCCGGAGAGGGGAGCGAGTTTATTATTGAAATTCCGATCGCCCCACGGCAAGTTTTGTAATCGTCGCTACTATCAACCAACATCCCCAAATCAATTCCAGTTAGCAACCCTTAACAATCCGGCCACGCATTGCGTTTACTAAACTTTGAATTCGCAATTCAAGCTCGGCGAAAACTCTGCATTAAAGTCGATCGCTCTGGTTTCGACAAAAGCGCGATCGCCCTTTTGCAGCCGCACTGAGGACTTTTCATCACGACGAGGTGGCAATGCTCCGGTAAAGCATAAAAAGTGTCAGATTTTTAATTAAAAAAGTAGACATTCTGTGTATTTTCATGATCGAACTGTAGATAGTAGATCATAGTAAAATAAAAGTAAATTCCGATCATGAAGATACGTAACTTCGGCAAAACTCAGGCGATCCCATTGCAGCTCATACTAATGGTGCCATTTGTTTTGCAAATTTTTGGAGCGGTCGGTCTGGTTGGATATTTGTCGTTCAAAAATGGACAAAAAGCCGTAAACGACCTGGCGGATCGGTTGATGGATCGAACCAGCATTTCGGTGAATCAACATCTGGAGGCTTATTTATCTATTCCGCATCAAGTGATTCAGGTTAACGCCGATGCGATTCGGATGGGGTTGCTAGATGTGCGCGATCGCCAAACCCTCGGTAAGTATTTCTGGCACCAAATGCAGGCTTATGACCTGAATTACATCGGCATTGGACTGATCACGGGTGAGGGAGTAGGGGCCGCACGCTACGACCCCAAAGCCGTCGTGATTGATGATTGGACTCCCAAACCGCCGAATAATGTGATCAACTATGCCACAGACAACAAAGGCGATCGCACTCACGTCGTGACTATTTATGATTGGGACAACTTGCAAGAACCCTGGTACACCGAACCCATGAAAGCAGGTAAACCCATCTGGTCGCGGATCGTCACCGTAAATTATCCCAATCATCCCTACATCGCTGCCTCTGCCGGTCGCCCCATTTATGACGCAAATAATCGCTTGCTAGGAATGGTTGGAGTCGATATCCATCTGTTGAAACTGAGCGATTTCTTACGGAATATAGATATCAGTAGCTCAGGGCAGGTTTTCATCATGGAACGAAATGGGCTGTTGATCGCAAACTCTGCGAAAGAACAACCATTTATCACCGTCAAAGACGAGATTCGGCGTTTGAAGGCGATCGACAGTCCCAATCCCATAGTGCAGGGAATTGCCAAACAAATCCAGCAACGCTTCAAAGGGTTTCAATCCATTTCTAAAGACACGGATCTCCGACTTGATTTTCAGGGAGAACTCTACTATGTGCAACTCACTCCCTGGCGCGACCAATATGGATTGGATTGGTTAGTGGTGGTGAGTGTGCCAGAAAGCGAATTCATGGCACAGATTGATGCCAACACCCGCACCACAATCTTGCTCTGCTTAGCAGCATTGGGGGTAGCTTGTGGGATGGGCGTTCTCACCTCCGGCTGGATTGCGCGTCCGATTCTGCGACTGAATCGGGCGAGTGAGGCAATAACATCTGGCAACTTCGACCAAGCTGTAGAAGACAGCCGTATTCAAGAACTCAACGCCCTTGCCAACTCCTTTAACCAGATGGCAAGACAACTGCGCGAATCGTTTACCGCCTTAGAAAAAAGTAATGCAGAATTAGAAGATCGGGTGGAATACCGCACCGGTGAACTCAAAAACGCCCTAAGTGAGTTGCAACGCAGCCAATCACAGATAATTCAGAGCGAAAAAATGTCTAGTTTGGGGCAAATGGTTGGTGGAGTCGCCCACGAAATTAACAACCCGGTCAACTTCATTCACGGCAACCTCGTCCATACACAGCAATACACCCAAGATTTGTTAAAGTTCGTGCAGCTTTATCAACAGCACTATCCTAACCCTGCTGACGAAATTCAAATCGCAGCCGAAGAAATCGACCTGGAGTTCTTGCAAGAAGACCTGCCTAAAATGCTGTCTTCGATGAAAATGGGTACCGATCGCATCCGCCAAATTGTCCTGTCGTTGCGGAACTTTTCACGGATGGACGAAGCAGATTTTAAAGCAGTGGATATCCATGAGGGTATTAACAGCACCTTACTGATTTTGCAACACCGCCTCAAACATAGACCGGAACGACCGTCTATTGAGGTGATTCAAAACTACGGTTCTCTACCCCTGGTGGAATGCTACGCCGGACAACTCAATCAGGTGTTTATGAATATTCTCACCAATGCGATCGATGCTCTCCTTGTAGCAAGAGATTACCCGCAAAACTCTCATCAACAGCCTACGATTACAATTTCTACAGAGGTGACTGACAGGAATTCTGTCATAATTAGAATTGCCGACAGCGGGCCGGGGATGAGCACTGACGTGCTGCACAAGATATTCGATCCCTTTTTTACAACTAAACCCGTGGGTTCGGGAACGGGTTTGGGATTGTCTATTTCTCACTCGATTGTTGTCAGTTCTCATGGCGGAACATTGACTTGCGTTTCTGCACCCGGAGAGGGGAGCGAGTTTATTATTGAAATTCCGATCGCCCTACGGCAAGTTTTGTAACCGTTTCTGGATCATTACCAACCCTGGCAGTATTCCAATGATGTCATATCAAATCTGTTAGCCTCGGAATTATTCATATCTCTATTCTCGACCTCTGCGTGAATCAGCGTCAATCCTTTGTCATCTGCGGTTAATAAATTATCTTTTTTTTACCGCAGATTAGGGCAGACAAACACAGATTAACGCAGATGAATTAGATCTATTACTGTGGCGCCGAGCGTGATTTTTGACCGAAAGCATCCAGGATACAAGCCCCCGGATTCATTCCGAAAGCAGACTCAGGACGGATAAATAAAAAACCTGTATCCGATAAACAAGCGCCCGAATTGATCTGTGGGGTCAATGCTTCAATTCTTTAATCTAAAATCTAAAATCTAGAATCTAAAATCGATTGACACTTCTGCGAAGCTGATTGGGCATCGCTGTTGCAGGAATTCATAAAATAAATTAGTGATAAAGTTTCCAGCATTCTCGCGCAATTTCCCAATCTTCCTGTGTGTGAATTACCAAAATTCTCATTGCTGAATCCAGTGCCGCAATATCTTGATCGATTGGTGACAGTTGATTTTTATCCCCATCCAATTTTAACCCGATAAATCCAAAAGCTTCGCAAGCTGCTGCGCGCACAACAGCAGAATTTTCCCCAACTCCCGCCGTAAAAATTAAAGCATCCAACCCTCCTAAACTCGCCAGCATGGCACCAATGCCAGCACGCAAACGGTGGATGTAAATATCCAAAGCAAGTTGAGCTCTCTGATTACCTTGGGCGATCGCATCTCCAATCTGCCGCAGATCGCTAGACACCCCAGAAATACCTTTTAAACCAGAATTTCGATTGAGAATACCATCAAGTTTCTCAGCAGTAAAATCGGATTGTTTTAATAGATGAATGAGGATGCCTGGATCGATCGAACCCGATCGACTTCCCATCATCAAACCTTCCAAAGGCGTAAATCCCATCGTGGTGTCAACACTCCAGCCACCGCGAATGGCCGCCAGAGAACATCCGTTGCCCAAATGACAGCTAATCAACCGCAAATCTGCCACATCTCGACCCAGAATGTCGGCGGCCCTACGCGCGCAATATTGATGGCTAATCCCGTGAAAACCGTAACGGCGAATCCCATTTTCCAGCCATTCATAGGGGCCGGGATAAACAAAGGCTGCGGGCGGCAATTGTGCGTGAAAAGCTGTATCAAATACTGCTACTTGCGGCACATTTGGGAGGATTTTTTCAATCGCTTCGATGCCTTCGAGGTTAACCGGATTGTGTACGGGGGCGAAAACAGATAAACGGGCGATCGCCTTTTTAACATCCGGCGAAATTAACGTACTTTGCTGATAATCTTCCCCGCCATGTACGACGCGGTGACCGACAATATCAATCTCTTTTAAATCATTAATTGTTTGAGTTCTTCCCCTCCAAAGACTGTCCAGCATTCGAGAAATAGCATCTTTGCGAGAGTCTGAGGCAAACTCCTCTTCAAGCTGATCGCCTTTTGCTGTTTTGACTTTCAACTCTGCTATACCCTGCTGGTGAGTCCAGTCTATTTGAGCCTCCCAGAGGGGTTGCAAAGGTCGATCGGGGAGGACATCATTTAACTCGTAAAGACAGCTCTTTTGACTGCTAGACCCTGCATTTAACACCAGTATTTTCATGCTTTATTATTTCCTGTTGATTCGTTCTTTCGATCGCTAGGCGATTGCAATCGTGTGTTGTCAAACTTTCGTCCGCCTGCACAGGCTAAGAAATCTTGAGATCCTGGGAAAAATATTAAGAAAAATGTCGAAAAATTAACTCTTAATGCAATGTGTAGCTAACAGTTGCATTTTTTTGATATATCTTCTATGCACATTTTCGTTTACTAAAGTTTAAGGAGCCGATCGATGTTTACACCAATTTTACTTGCCGTTGCCCCCAGAACCGTAGAGTGGAGCCCTACAATCGGTTTGATTATGATTCTTTGCAATGTTTTAGCTATTGCGATCGGCAAATCAACCATCCAAAAGCCTCACACAGGCCCAGCAATGCCCTCATCCAGTATGTTCGGCGGTTTGAGTTTAGGTGCAGTTGTGGGAACTATGGCCTTTGGTCATGTTTTGGGAGCAGGTACTATTTTAGGATTGTCTTACATAGGCGCGATTTAGTTTCAGACACTACGGGTAGGCAGTGCGCGCACCCTACCCGCAATTTCAAGTACCGGGCAAATTGCGGAGAGTTTCATCCATGTACGATCGATCGCCCAAAACCTCCAGCAACGGGCCACGAACATCAAACTTGACAATACTGACAGAAGCTGCTAAAGCGGCAATTCGATAGCGATAACGTCCCAAATCAATCCCCAAGAGACTGCACAGAATAATTCTAATAGTCGCCTTGTGTGAGACAACCAAAACATTACCGCTCTTGTACTTTTCTTGAATTTCTGCGATAACTAAGGACGATCGGCTAGCAATTTCCACGGAAGTCTCGCCGCCATTCGGTGCATTCCAAGCAGGTTCAGTCAGCCAATTAATATAATCTTCTTCGTATTCTTTTTTGACCTCTCCTACTGTTTTGCCTTCCCACTTACCGTAATTAATCTCCCTCAGTCCGTCGCGAAGCTGCATTTCAATTCCCACAGCATCGCACAAAGGTTTTGCAGTAGCAATTGTGCGTTTCATCGGACTGACATAAACAGCATCCCAAGGCAATTTTGCGTAAGTGGCGGCAAATTGTTCTGCCATTTGAGAACCTACGGGCGTTAATTCTGGATCGATATGGCCGCAGAAACCGCCAGTCTTGCTGTAAGTCGTTTCACCGTGTCGTACAAAGTAGATTTTTAAGCTCATATATACCACTTTTATTTGATTGTTGAAAGAGACTTTTATTGAACGAACCGCAGAGGAAGATCGCCTGTAGGGACAAGGGAATGCGGTGTCCTAATCCCCGATCGTGTGCCGGACACGGCAATGCCGTGCCCCTACCCAGAATATCGCTAGCCCGGTGCACCCGATCGCACAGTTTGTTCTGCCGTCGCCCCCGGATCTTTTGTTTCCTTCGGCGCTTCCGGCGAAACCGGGCCCGCGTGCGGCCACTTCCAGTCGCGGATTTCCGGCATATCATCGCCGTGCTCAGTGATATACTGCGTGTGCTCGATCAGCTTGTCACGGATAGCTTGTTTGCCGTAAGCTGCTACAGAGCTCAGTTTTGGAACGCGATCGAGTACATCTCCAACCAAGTGGAATCGATCGAGGTCATTAACCACCACCATATCAAACGGCGTCGTAGTCGTTCCCTCTTCCTTGTAACCCCGAACGTGAATATTCGAGTGATTTGTGCGGCGGTAAGCCAATCGGTGAATCAGCCAAGGATAGCCGTGAAAAGCAAAAATCACCGGCTTATCTTTCGTGAACAAACTATCAAAATCCTTGTCAGACAAACCGTGGGGATGTTCTGTCGAAGGCTGAAGAGTCATCAAATCCACCACATTAACCACCCGCACTTTTAAATCGGGATAATCTCGGCGGAGGATGTCAACCGCAGCCAAAGTTTCCAGCGTCGGAACATCACCCGCGCAAGCCATCACCACATCCGGTTCGCCACCTTTATCATTGCTGGCCCACTCCCAAATACCGATGCCGGCCGTACAGTGTTTAATCGCAGCATCCATATCCAAATACTGTAATGCCGGCTGCTTCCCTGCAATAATCACGTTGACATAGTGGCGGCTGCGGAGACAGTGATCCGTTACTGACAGCAAAGTGTTCGCATCCGGCGGCAAATAAATCCGCACAACCTCCGCTTTCTTGTTAATTACGTGGTCGATAAAACCCGGATCTTGGTGAGAAAAACCGTTGTGGTCTTGTCGCCAAACGTGAGAAGTTAGCAGGTAGTTGAGAGAGGCGATCGGTCGGCGCCAAGGAATGTCGTTAGTAGTTTTCAACCACTTGGCGTGTTGGTTGAACATCGAATCGATGATGTGAATAAACGCCTCGTAGCAGGAGAAAAAGCCGTGGCGTCCCGTCAGCAAATAGCCTTCCAGCCATCCCTGACATAGATGTTCGCTGAGAACTTCCATCACCCGGCCTTCGGGGGAGATGTGGTCGTCTTCGGGCAAAATTTCCCCCGCCCACATCCGGTTTGTGACTTCAAACACCGGATCGAGGCGGTTTGAGGCCGTCTCGTCAGGCCCGACAATGCGGAAATTGGCGTTTTCCTGATTCAGTGTCATCACCTCTCGCAGGAAGCGGCCGGAAACGCGGGTTGCTTCTGCCATTACAGTGCCCGGTTTTTGCACGTCAACGGCGTAGTCTTCAAATTTCGGCATTTTCAAGTCTCGCAGCAGCAGGCCGCCGTTAGCGTGGGGATTTGCCCCCATGCGTCGAGAGCCCTTCGGTGCGAGTTCTGCCAATTCGGGAATTAACTTGCCCTTTTCATCGAAGAGTTCTTCCGGCTTATAGCTTTTCATCCAATCTTCGAGGAGTTGGACGTGTCCCGGCTTAGAAGCCATTTCCGAAAGTGGGACTTGGTGCGATCGCCAATAATCCTCAGTTTTCTTACCGTCAACTTCCTTCGGCCCCGTCCAGCCTTTGGGAGTTTTCATCACAATCATCGGCCACTGGGGACGGCCGGAATAGCCCTCCGTCCGGGCTTTTTCCTGAATCGCCTTAATTTCGCCGATCGCGGTATCGAGAGTTGCAGCCATCAACTGGTGCATCGTTTCCGGGTCTGAACCTTCCACCCAATAAGGTTTGTAGCCGTAACCGACCATCAAACTTTCCAATTCCTCTTGCGGAATGCGGGCCAACAGCGTTGGATTGGCAATTTTGTAGCCGTTCAAGTGCAGAATCGGCAACACGGCCCCGTCGCGAACCGGGTTGAGAAACTTGTTAGAGTGCCAGCTAGCAGCCAGCGGGCCGGTTTCGGCTTCCCCGTCACCGACAACGGCCGCCACAATCAAATCGGGATTGTCGAAGGCTGCCCCGTAAGCGTGAACCAGGGCGTAGCCGAGTTCGCCGCCTTCGTGAATCGAACCGGGGGTTTCCGGGGCGACGTGGCTGGGGATACCGCCGGGAAAGGAGAACTGTTTGAACAGCCGTTTGATACCCTCTTCATCTTCGGAAATGTTCGAGTAATATTCGGTATAAGTTCCTTCGAGATAGGTGTTGGCGACCAAGCCCGGCCCGCCGTGTCCGGGGCCTGCGATGTAGATGGTGTTGAGGTCTTGGGCTTTGATGATGCGGTTGAGGTGAACGTAGATGAAGTTTAAACCTGGAGTGGTGCCCCAATGTCCGAGGAGTCTCGGTTTGACGTGTTCGATTTTGAGGGGTTCTTTGAGTAGGGGGTTGTCGAGGAGATAGATTTGTCCGACGGATAGGTAGTTTGCCGCCCGCCAGTAGGCGTTCATTTTGTGTAGTTCTGAGTCGGAAAGCGGCTTTAATTGCGGGATCTCGGTTGTTCCTAGCATCATCAGCGATTGACTCCTGAGTTTTGGTTGTTTTGTAAAGTGCGATCGTGAAGTGCGATCGATATTAATTTGTTATTTGTGACATTTTGTATTTAAACTCCATGTCTTCCACGCAAACTATTGAATTCTAGCTTGTTTATGCCTCCATCAAAGTTTAAATTAATGTTAATTTATAGCTAAATATCGCACGACTTTGATGCAATAAAGCGGGCTACTTGCGGGGATCAAGGGATTCAGTAATACATAATAGGATTTACACAAGAGTTTTGGTAGGCTGTACACTCCGCACTGAGCCGTAGTATATGTTGCGAGTGGTAGGATGTGTTGTGCAAGTCCCCACAAAGATACTTCTCCAGGTAGAAGTCATAAGGATTTATAGGTAAATTTAATTTCACTTTTTGCCTGCTGATGGCTGATACCAGTTATCAAAAAAAATGCAACTTTAAGCAATATCCAAAGCTTTATCTTCTCAGTCATTCCCCATTCTTTAATCTAAAATTTAAAATAGTATGACTCGTTTTGGGTTAAAGTTTTTTAATTTCGTTTAAGCTCCGGGTAAAAGATCGATCACTTTTTATAATGAGAGAGATTGAGCCTGAAGTTAAACAGATATAGCAAGGCTATTTCATTTTGAAAAAGCTTTTTTTTATGAACCGCAGAGGGCGCAGAGGGCGCAGAGGAAGAGAGGAGAGAGACAGGCATTGCGTATAATAGCAAATACATATTATCTATCTAATAATTAACGCAAAATTTAGCTAACACCTAGCAAGCAATCAGCCAAACTCTTGGTGTCTGTGGCGGTGATGCTTGTATGAGAAATACTCGCATTCCTATTTGGGAACTGGTGAGCTTCCATCGTTTGGGTATGAACGAGTCTCGACTCTTATATAACTATGCCACACTAACTGCTTCTGATTTAGCAAATGCGTGGGCTTATGCGGCAGCTTTCCCAGATGCAATTGAAATAGCTATCCGCGAAAATGACGAGGATTGAAATGATGGCGCGTCTTTATACTGACGAACAATTTCCCAGAGAGGTTGTAGAATTGGTGCGCCAGATGGGTAACAATATTTTGACAGTACAAGAAACCGGAAAAGATAACCAAAAAATTCCTGACGAAGAAGTTTTAGCTTTCGCAGTCAGTGAAAATTGAGCTGTTTTAACTCTAAATCGCCGTTATTTTATCAGACTGCACAGCTTACAGTCTGACCATGCTGCAATTATTGTCTGTAGGGGAGAGGATGATTTCACAGAATCGCGGCTAACCTTAATCAGGCTATTTCCTCACTTGAAACATTAACAGGTCAAGTGATTCGAGTCGATCGCACTCTCGGCACAATCTATATCTTAAGCGATCGCTACAAAGTAAACTCAAGCAATCTCAATCTGAAAATCACTGCATCGGTTTGATTGCTGGCTAGATGCCATCGCCGATATTTCCGGCTGAAAAAACTTAGGAGGCGACTAAAACAGGACTCTCTGAAATCCGGCAAACATTGGACACAGTTGGCTGCTGGGAAACGACTCGCAGTTCGTGAGGATAGCGGGGACGGGGGTCATTTTCTAACCAGATGGGCGGTACCATCATCACTTCATAGTAAGCGATCGTATCGAAAACACCTGGCTGGGACTTCAACTCCACTGTTAAGCCCGCTCGGTACTCAAATGCTTCTTCCCAGTCTAAGTTTTCATTGATACCCATAGCGATCGCGCCTCTTAATCTTGTTTCTTTTCTCCATTGTAGAGCACTACATAAAGCATTCGGTACTTTCTGTTGCTTATGATACAATTTTTAACCTTATATGTTCGTTCCCTGACAATTCAAGAGAGAAGAGCAATTGTCAATAAGTAAATAGGATGATTTTGCTGACGGGTGACAAGTAAGCCCAAAAGCGAGCCCTGACAAGCGTTTGAGTTGAGATGTCTCAAAAAGAATAAGGGCGATCAAACCCCGCAGACGTTTATGACACAAAGGAAGAGAACAGAAGAGAATTTTAAGGACGGAAGTACAAACCTATTTTTGCCAGCTTGGCTAATATTTTATAAGTCAGCCTTAATTTGGAACTGGTATAAACACATGATTATCTAGCCCCAAAACACTACATATAGCCTTTCGATCTCTCATATGAGGTACTCAGGGGCATAGGCCTCCGTGGCCTCCGTGGGCATACCTCACTTTTTTGAGAACCGCTATATTTTGTGCTTTGTCAAGCAAGCTATAATCAAAAAAATTATCAAAATTTTCACGCTCCCTCGATTGCAATCTAGAGTCAACTGATTCGGGCGAGCGCACTATAATAGCAAATAGCTACATAATTCATAAATCCTAAAATTTCCATGACAATCAAAGAATTAGAAACACAACTTTTGGCATTAACGCCAACCGAGAAAGCTGAGGCAATCAGCATCTTAACCCAAAGCCTGAAAAACAGCGGCCGCCCGATTACAAAAACTCCCGGCGTGATGGGCGGCGATGCTTGTATTCACGAAACTCGCATTCCCGTTTGGTTGCTCGCCAGCTATCACAATGACGGCGCTACCGATGCTTTTATCCTAGACTGCTATCCCCATCTCAGTGCTGCTGATTTGGTAAATGTTTGGGCTTATGCTGAAGCTTATCCTGACGAAATTGAGGAAGCAATTAGACTGCAAGATGAGGCGGACAAAATGTTAGATACACCAATGCTTGCAAAAACTGACACTAAAAATTAGCACTGAAAATAGCAACAGCAAGCGTCTTCAGATGGCATAATATAAATATTCGTTTCATAGCCTTCCACCTATGACCGCCAAAATCACCCTGAATTTGCCAGATAAAGTCTATCACCAAGCAGAATTACTAGCACAGCAACGCCACCGCAGCGTCAGTGAGATTCTAGTAGAAACTCTGGAAATCTTCCTATTACCAACCGCTAAACCAGTGTCAGCATTGTCTGATTCAGAAGTAATTAATCAGCCCAATCGTAATACTGAGGTATACCATCCCAAAGAGAATAAAACTCTAGATTTCCCCAAAGATAAAGTTCACCATCATTTTTGTACTTCTTTTTTGCTCTGAACACCTTTTCTGCATTTAAATAGAAAAGAGCAGCAATCCCTGTATCTGGGATTTCGTATCCTCGAAGAGGATCACCAACTATACTGACCTTAGTCGTTGGGAGTTCCATGAGTAAAGCAGCTCCTTTTGAATCTCGAAGAACTATCGCAAAACAGTTCCGAATCATCCCACAGTAATTAGTAGCATGAAAAATCTTACCCTCCAGCGTATCTGTTAAACCATTTAAATTGAGTAAATATTTCAAGTGGTCAGGTTTTACTAGACTAGATTTATCACGAATAATACGCTCGGCGGCGTAAAAAGACCAGCGACTCACCTCGTCTGAAGTTGCTAATTTTATCCGTGTCTTTTGTCTAGCGGCGAAGCGTTGAGCACAAGGCAAGTATCGTGAAGTTGTTACAAAAAGTCCTTGATTTGCTCGTTCGTCTTCAACAACAGCACTTAAAGCTTGTACTGCTTGAAGATCGATTGGATTGGATGTGGCGTATCTCTTAGCTTGCACTAGAGTCACAACTTCACCAATCACATCGTTAGAATACAGGCGAATATCTACACCACCGTCAGATCGACCGGAACCAAGTTGAGTGTGATACCCGTTATTACGAAATATCCCATCAAGTAAAACCTCAAACTTTCTGGGATCGAGGTGGTATAAATCATCAGGAGATTTATGAAACCGTTCATAAACCTCTTCATACAGATCCGAAAAATCTGGCTGTACTAAATCGCAAATCCATTGCCATTCAAAGTAGTTACGATATGCTTCTTCTAACTCTTCATCATCAATAACCCAAAATGTAAATACTCCACCTCCATAATTAGTGACGTAGAACCCGGTATTCTGAGTGAGTTCGTCAAATTCATCGTATAGTTCATTACCATAGTCATATAGAATTTCGCCAAGTTGCCCAGAAGCACAGAGAACTAAAACGCATGGATTTTCTGGTGGTTCATCATCAAAATGTTCATTCCATGACTTAAATGTGCAATCGTGCCATAATTCTTTTTGTTGCGCCCACGAACGGATAACTGATTTGAGATCTTCAATATTTTTCTCAAGGCGAACGTCTTGCATATGATTAAAATCAACTGTTCTTATCAATATTATGAATTTTGGCGAGGATCGCCAGAGGGAGGATGCCACCCTGCCCTAATCCATAAACGACGGGCTCGGATAATCGCTCCTTCATTATGATATAGATCGTTAAGGTCTAACCGATCGCAGGTTCCCCTACCTGTTGGAGTAATACCCATTATTTCTAAACCATCCGCAGACCAGTTAAAATGCTCAGACCATTGCTGTTGACGGGGGTTAAACAAAGTTACTTCTTGTTCAGTTTCTGGGTCAGTACCCGTGACAAAATTATAGCGATTATTATTACAGCGATGACAAGCTAAAGCTAAGTTTTCAAGCTCATCGCTACCACCAATCGAGCGAGGTAAAATATGATCTATCGTAAATAGAGTAGAGCTACTTTCTTCCGCTGAATGGCAATATTCACAAAGAAAATTAGCTCTACTTCTTACTAAGTTTCTAGTAGCGCGGTTTACGGACATGAGGCTGCTATAACTTTAGCGTTAATTAAGGTAAAAATCCGATCTAGTTCTAGTAAGCTTGCTAATTCTACAACCTCTTCTGAAGTTAAAAGATTAGCCTTTTTTCTGTCGGCTAGTTCTTCTAATCTAGTTTGCAGGTTTTCGGTAAATTTGAATAAGTAAAGATTTCTGACTTTCTGAATCGAAATCTCACGATCGATCCAGTAGGAAGGTTGTACCATAAGTTCAGCTATCATGGCGATTCAATTACTCCAATTACTACATGGATAGTTTTGATTATATCATGAGAACCAAAGGATTACTTTAGAAAGAGCCGACCTACTTACGCACGGCGCGATCGAAGAAACCGGGTTTTTTACCGTATCTGTCTGCTAAAACAAATTATTGCAAAAAACCCGGTTTCTGACCGTACAGTGCGTAAATCCTGCTAACTTGACTTAGTTGTTTTCTTGGCTGTTGTCGCAGTCGCCGTCTTTTTAGCAGTGGTTTTCTTCGCGGCAGTTTCTGACTTCGCCGCAGTGGTTTTCTTCGCAGCAGTTTCTGACTTCGCCGCAGTGGTTTTCTTCGCAGTAGTTGTTTTCTTCGCCGCAGTTTCCGATTTCGCCGCCGCAGTCTTGGTTGACTTCTTCGACTTGCTGCTAGATTTACCGCCGCCCGCTGCTTCCTTCGCTGCTAACAAATCCAGTGCTTTTTGTAAGGTGAAATTCTCCACAGATTCATCCTTAGCCAAAGAAGCATTGATATCGCCGTGTTTGACGTAGGGCCCATAACGGCCGTCGTAAACATTGATAAGTTCTCCCGATTCTGGATGCGCGCCCAATTCCTTCAAAGGTTTAGCTGTTTTGCTGCTGCCGCGGGCGGCTTTCGGCTGCGATAATAACTCTAATGCCCGATCGAGCTCGATCGTCAAAACATCATCCGGCGGCTTGATCGATCGATAATCTTTCCCCACCTTACCCTGGTCATGCACCACATAAGGCCCGTACATCCCCAAATTAGCTTGCACCTTCGCCCCCGTCTCCGGGTGAGTACCCAACAACCGGGGTAAAGTCAACAAACTCACCGCCATATCCAGCGTCACGCTATCCTTATCCGTCCCCTTCGGTAAAGAAGCCCGCTTCGGTTTCTTATTCGTTTCCGAAACTTCCCCTAACTGAACGTATGGCCCATAACTGCCAATCAGCACATAAATCGGTTCCCCGGTTTCCGGGTGAAGACCCAATTTTTCCGGGCCTTCGGTTTTTTGCTTTAACAGAAACTCCACTTGTTCCGGATCTAAATCTGCCGGCGTCAAATCTTGGGGAATCGATGCTTTTACGACGCCTTCTTCGCTTTCAGATTCCAGATATGCGCCGAATTTGCCGATGCAAACTTTGGCGGTGAGATTCTCCAACACCACAGTTCGGGCCACTTTCGCATCAATCTGGCTTTCCTGTTCTTTGACTTGGGTTGCAAGTCCGGTTTCCCCTGTATAAAACTTTTGCAAATACGGCAGCCATTTCGCCTCGCCGGTGGCAATTTCATCGAGGGTTTGTTCCATTCGGGAAGTAAAACCGGTGTCTACTAAATCAGGAAAATGTGTTTCCAATAAAGTGGTGACGGCGAAAGCGGTGAATGTCGGAATGAGGGCGTTAGCTATTAACTTGGCGTATCCTCGATCGACAATTGTACCGATAATACTCGCGTAGGTACTCGGACGGCCCACACCTTCGCTTTCCAGCATTTTCACCAGAGAAGCTTCCGTGTAGCGGGCGGGAGGTTGAGTTTCGTGGCCAACTGCCTCTAAATCCTTACAATTAGGTTTATCCCCCACCTTCAGCGCCGGCAAAATCACCTCTTGGTCTTCCAACGCCGCATTCGGATCGTCGGAACCTTCCACGTAGGCCCGCAAAAAGCCTGGAAAATCAATGCGTTTGCCGCTGGAACGGAAACCGGCATCTTCTACCTGAGTTAATACAGTGACGTGAGTTTGGCGGGAATCGGCCATTTGAGAAGCCACAGTCCGCTTCCAAATCAAATCGTAGAGGCGGAAATCAATGCCATCCAATCCCGTTTGCTGCGGAGTCCGAAAAGTGCTGCCTGCTGGACGAATAGCTTCGTGGGCTTCCTGGGCGCCTTTGCTTTTCGTAGTGTATTTGCGCGGTTGGGGGCTGAGGTATTCGCTGCCGTAAAGTTCTTGCACGCAACTGCGCGCCGCTGTGATCGCCTGTTCGGACAAATGCACCGAATCCGTCCGCATATAGGTGATAAAACCGCGTTCGTAGAGACTTTGGGCAATTCGCATGGTTTCCCGCGCACCCAGCCTCAGTTTGCGGTTAGCTTCCTGCTGCAAAGTCGAGGTCGTAAACGGCGGCGAGGGTTTCCGGGTGACTGGCCGTTCTTCAATATTCCCGACAGTCCAAGGTTTGTTTTGAATGCGTGAAAGTAAAGCCCGCGCCTGTTCTTCGTTCAGCAAAAGTACACGGCGGCCTGCAATAATTTGCCCGGTATTTTCATCAAAATCGCTGCCGTTTGCAACTTTCACATTGCCGACTGTCACAAGTTTGGCATCAAAGGAAATCTTGCCCTTTTCCAAAAAGGCTTTTAAATCCCAGTAGCTACCTTGGCGGAAAGCGCGGCGTTCCCGTTCCCGGCGCACCAACAGGCGTACAGCGACTGACTGTACTCTACCGGCGGACAAACCCCAAGCGATTTTTTTCCACAGTAAGGGAGAGAGTGTGTAACCGACGAGTCTGTCGAGAATTCGGCGAGTTTCTTGGGCTTGTACAACTCGATTGTCGATATCGCGGCAGTGAGTTAAGGCGTCGCGGATAGCTTCGCGGGTGATTTCGTGAAACACCATCCGCTTGATGGGCACTTTGGGTTTGAGGATTTGCAGCAAATGCCAGGAAATACTTTCGCCTTCCCGGTCTTCGTCAGTGGCTAGAATCAGTTCTGTGGCGTCTTTAAGGGCGTCTTTGAGTTCTTTAACAATTTTCTTTTTATCTTTCGGGATGACGTAGAGGGGTTCAAAGTCTGCTTCCACGTTTACGCCCAGTTGCGCCCATTTTTCTCCTTTAACGGCTTCTGGTATTTCTTCGGCGGAGGATGGTAGGTCGCGGACATGGCCCATCGATGCCTCTACACGGTAGGTGGAGGGCAGGAAGTTGCGGATGGTGCGGGCTTTGGTCGGAGATTCGACGATGACTAAGGTTGACATGGCATCTTTTAAATATGGATAGCAGCGCAGCTAGAGGGTCTAAGTTAGAGAGTTTAGGTCAGATGTCAAGGCTTCTTTCAACTTTGGGCGATTATTTTCAAACTACCTTAATTTTTAACTTACTGCCGATCGGGTGGCAGGTAACAATGTGATGGGATTTTACTGCTTTGGGGGCAGAGGCTGCGAATCGCGTCTCTACAAGATGCACTCCTTGGATGACCTGACTTTAGCAGAATTGTCGCTAACTGGATGTTGAGACTGCGGGATGCGGGCGGATGGTTCCTCAATCTGGTTGTAACTTGAAGGCTGGGGCGATCGATTGCGCGATTTTAGATTTTAGATTTTAGATTGGGAAAGATTTACTGAGTAGAGGTTTTGGAATTTGGTACAGTACGCTGTGCAGCATCAGCGTGGCGATCGCAAAAAAAGCAATCACAGAGGATTAAAATTAATTGAGCGATCGCTCAATTCTATCAACAATGCTATGAGATTTGAATTCGACCATCTTTTCATCCTTACTGATATTGGTGCTTCGGAAGCTAATCGTTTATCCTCATTCGGTTTAGTTGAGGGTGGATCTCGCATTCATCGCGGACAAGGTACAGCCAATCGCTGTTTCTTTTTCCATAACGCAATGTTGGAATTGTTATGGATTCACGATCCAGAAGAGGCGAAGTCGGAGCGAATTCATTTGACTCGTCTTTGGGAGCGATCGACAAATCGGAATAATGGTGCCTGTCCATTTGGCATCTGTTTGCGTCCAGCCAAAGGTGCTGAGGACACAGTTGCATTTTCAAGTTGGGCCTATCGTCCACCTTATTTATCTGAAACGATGAGTATCGCAGTAGGAACAAATAGTGATGTTTTGACTGAGCCCATGCTTGTCCAAATTTCCTTTGGTAAACGTCCCGATCAATACTCTGGTGATAAGTCACAGCCTTTGGATCATGGTGTGGGTTTCCGGGAAATTACTCGCGTAGAATTAGTCAGTCCTGCTGCCAATAATCCGTCACCTGAACTTCAAGCAGTGCTTGAGACAAATCAGCTAAACTTACGGATAGGAACCGAGTATTTTGTCGAGCTTGGTTTTGATGGAGAAGTGCAGGGACAACAGGTAGATTTTCGACCGGGATTGCCGCTTATTATCAGTTGGTAACCTCATCAAGCCGTAAAACAATTAATAATATGGCTCCAGTATCGAACGATCTGCGATCGTTCGTACAGAACGCGGACTGACAAGTGCAGGAACATTAGAGGCCATTGAGAATTTACCAAGTTTGCTGAGTAAACTAGAGATATAGTAACCCCGAATTTATTGAGGACTGGAAAATGGAGACAATTACTGACCTGCCGGGGTATCGCATAACAGAACAACTCTATGCAGGCGATCGCACTTTAGTTTATCGAGGTGTTCGGGAGAGCGATCGTACTCCAGTCGTCATCAAACTGCTGAGAAACGAATACCCGAGCTTCAGCGAACTGCTGCAATTCCGCAACCAATATACCATCGCCAAAAATCTACGTCTGCCTGGAGTGGTTGAACCCCTCGATTTAGCACCTTACAAAAACGCCTATGCTTTGATAATGGAGGACTTTGGAGGAGTTTCCCTGTCTACGTATCTCCCGGCAGCAACTGATAAAAACCAACCCGATAAATCTCTATCTTTAGAAAACTTTCTCATCCTAGCCAGGGAACTAGCAAATATTCTCCACTCTCTATACCAAAACCGAGTTATTCATAAAGATATCAAACCCGCCAATATTCTGATTAACCCACATAGCAAACAAATTAAACTCATTGACTTCAGTATTTCTTCCCTGCTGCCGAGAGAAACCCAAGAAATCCAGAATCCCAACACCATCGAAGGAACCTTAGCTTATCTCTCCCCAGAAAAGACAGGAAGAATGAATCGAGGCATTGACTATCGGAGTGACTTTTATTCCCTGGGTGTGACCTTCTATGAATTGTTGACCACACAGTTACCCTTCGACTCAGACGACCCAATGGAGTTAGTGCATTGTCATCTCGCCAAACAGCCGATTCCGGTACATCAAATCAAGCCAGAAGTTCCCCTAATTTTATCCCAAATTGTTAGTAAACTGATGGCAAAGAATGCGGAAAATCGCTATCAGAGTGCATTAGGACTGAAACACGATTTAGAGATTTGTCTGGCTCAATTACAAAACACGGGTAACATTGAGACGTTTGCATTGGGAACGCGGGATATTACAGACAATTTCCTCATCCCCGAAAAACTCTACGGCAGAGAAACAGAAGTTGAAACCTTATTAGCAGCATTTGAGCGAGTCAGCAGAGGCAGCACCGAAATGATGCTAGTATCCGGTTACTCGGGCATTGGAAAATCCGCCTTAGTACAAGAAGTTTATAAACCAATTACTAAAGCCAGAGGTTATTTTATAGCCGGAAAATTCGACCAATTTCAACGAAACATCCCTTACGCCGCCGTTGTCAAAGCCTTTCAATCATTAGTCAAGCAACTCTTAACAGAAAGCGAAAATCAACTCAATACCTGGAAAGAAAAAATATTAGCAGCCGTTGGCGCTAATAGTCAAATCATTGTCGATGTCATTCCTGAAGTAGAATTAATCATTGGCACACAGCCAGCCGTACAAGAATTAGGCGCTACAGAAGCACAAAACCGCTTTAATTTAGTATTTCAAAAATTCATCCGCGTCTTTTGTTCAGTTGACTATCCCTTAGTCATCTTTCTCGACGATTTACAATGGGCTGA
>NZ_JAUBQQ010000141.1:0-2981 GCF_036701335.1 Microcoleus sp. Pol12B5
TAGCTCTCAAACATATTGATGCTTAAACTCCTCTTGGGGTGGTGCGCTTCAGGCGCACCCCCTGAACGGTTACGAATCGACAGCCTTTAGGTGAGCCAATTACTTGTTTGGGTGATGGACATCCAGGGGTCTGGAATTTGATAGCTGGGATTGCTTCATTTGAGAAACGTTTAGAGATTTTAGATTGGTATCACCTCAAGGAAAACCTGTACAAATTGGGTGGTTCTAATCAACGTTTGCGAACAGTGGAGACTCATCTGTGGCGTGGTCAGGTCGATGGGGCAATCGCTGCTTTGGCGGACTGGGATGTACCTCACGTCAAGAACTTTCTGGATTATCTAGAACGACATCGATGTAGGATTCCTGACTATCAGGCGATGCAGTCTCAAAAGATCACAATTGGTTCCGGTGCTGTCGAGGCTACAATTAAACAAATTGGACGGAGAATTAAAATCTCCGGGGCACAATGGAATCGTGACAATCTGGCTCAAGTTCTGAAACATCGTTGTGCTTATTTAAATCTCGCTTTGGCCTGAATAGTATTTATACTCATTGCATATTTGAGATGCTCCCTCCGAAAGGGTTTGGCTGGCGATCCCATTTCCTCGGAGAAATTCTGGGCATATTCTTCCTCAAATTCTGACCAGGGAAGTAGGTTTGCCAGAAGTACCCAACGATTTTCTTCACACAGCTTGCCCTCAAAGGGCAGTTCAAAGGCTTCTTCTGGCTCCCCGGTATTTTGTAACTTTCGATACATTTTTTCTTCACAAATGCACGACTATTTCCAATTTTACCTCTTTTTCGTGTCCTCTTTGCCCTTGTAAGACTTCTATAAGCCTTGTACAGTCAGCTTTTCGCTTATTTTCAGCAAGCCCTACCTAGTCCAGCTCAACTTATTGTGGCAAATCAAGCATTAGAGAAGGAGATCAAGGAGCGCAAGCGGGCTGAAAACGAACGCAAACAAAATAAGGCGGCTTTACGAAACAGTGAAGAGCAGTTTCGCAATGCGTTTGAAAATGCGGCGTTGCTGATTTACAGCACTTCCGGATGTTATGAGGTACAATAGAATCGACTAAAAATAATATACCAATGAAAGCATACTCAGTAGATTTGCGCTCCAAAATAGTAGCAGCCCATTTAGAACAGAAGCTGTCGATCAGAAAAACAGCAGAAATATTTGCCTGCAGTAAAAGCTTAGTTCAAAAACTTGTCAAGCAACAAAAAATCGAGGGAAACTTACAGCCTAAACCCCGGGGTAAACCCAGATTCAGTCATTTAAATAACGGCTCAACAGAGGTAAGAGAAATAGTGGCAGCACATCCCGATGCAACCTTGGTATAATTGTGTGAGTTATTCGCTCAAAAGACCGGAAATTGGGTAGGCAGAACAGCAATGTGTAGTGCCTTACAGAAGTTAGGATTAAATCGAAAAAAAAAACTGTCAGGAGTAGCCAAGCAGGAACAGAAAGAGTCATGAAGTTAAGGTTAGAGTATTGGGAAAAAGTCAAGGATATCGAGCCAAAAAATTTAGTATTTTTAGATGAGACTGGAGTATTGCTAGGTTTAAGCCGAACTCATGCACGTTCCCAACTTGGGACTAGAGCCTATGCGGTCAAACCTTTTTATCGAGGCCAAAAAGTCACAGTAATTGGCGCAATTAGTTTCAACCGAGTAGTGGCATTAATGACCCTGGACAACTCGATGGATAGCCAAGCATTTGAGGTATTTATCGAGAAATGCTTAGTGCCACAATTGTGGTCGGGAGCAGTAGTAGTGATGGATAACTTACCAGCCCATAAAGTAGATTCAATTAAGCCTATGATTGAAGCGGTGGGTGCTTCTATCTTATGTTTGTCCCCATACTCTCCTGATTTTAATCCAATTGAATTATGGTGGTCGCAACTCAAATCTTTATTGCGACAGTTTTCACCAACCAGCACTAAAATGGTTGACAGGATAATTGCTGTGGCTCTTGACTTAATTAATCCGAAACATCTCAAAAACTGGTTTACTAACTGCTGCTACTGTACCTCATAACATCCGGAAGTGCTGTAAGGTATGAAAGGCTAAATATGCAAGTCATAGAAACCAATATTCACAAAAGTTCGGGATTTTTAAGTAATTTTTTTATACCCTGATTAAGCAACGCCAAAAAGGGATTACTCATTTGTAATTCTTAATTATTAACTTCTCATTTTACTGAAATTGTTTGATTCTGTTGAGCGCGTCTTGATAGGCGCTGGTTCTGCCGCCTTGCTTGTAAAGTTCTGCTGCTTTTTGAAAGTCGGCAATTGCTTGGGGTTGGTCTTTGTTGTCCAGGTAAGCTAAAGCTCGGTTGTAGTAAGCGTCGGCAAAACCGGGATTGGCTTCGATCGCCCGCGTATATGCTTCAATAGCGCTAATAGCGCTAATAGCGCTAATAGGCCTGGGCCCGCGGGTTGTTTCGAGGCTGGCGATGAAAGTGCGGGCATTGCCGATATTAAAATACAATTCAGGGGTGTATTTGGGCTTGAAAGCGAGTGCTCTGTTGAAATCGGCGATCGCCTCCCAAGCATCTCCTTGATCTAACAGCGAAAGTCCTCGAAAATAATACGCTTGGGCGTCTTGCGGATTGGCGGTGGATACCGGGCCGCTGGTTGTGGGAGTATTGTCTACTTTCAACTCGGATTTGTTTATTCCCGCCGCCACTAGCTTCGCGATAAATGTATTGATGGGAACTGCTGCATTAAATCCGGTTTTAATCGGGGCGACTTCGCCGGAACTCGTTTGCGCGAAACCAAATTCCCCTTGTCCGTGTAAACCGATGACTCGCGCTTCGGAATCAAAAACTGGGCCGCCACTCATGCCACTCCAAGTTACGGCCTGATACCGCAAAGTGTAACCTTCCGGGCGGTTGCGCGGGCGGCTGGTAAGTAGCTAGACAAAATTAATTACATAGTTTTCTCCAAATTCTTTCAGGATTTTTTCCACAGAGGTAACAAA
>NZ_JAUBQQ010000142.1:0-2969 GCF_036701335.1 Microcoleus sp. Pol12B5
CGATGTGTGTTCTCTGTTTGACCCTCATGAATGAGTGTCAGTAACATCATACCTCATCTTTCTGAGAAAGGCTATAGATAAAAAGCCCAACTATTTATTACCTAAATCATATTTAAAAAATAATAAATTATGAGTTGCAGTTCCTAATTAAATCTCACAGCAGTTACGTACCTACTAAATAAACCGGGTTTTAAAAAGAGAATCGAAAGCCTTAAGGAATTACTAATTACTTTCGTTCATTAAACCCGGTGTCTGTGCCTAAAACGGTTTCGCTCAAAACTGAGAAATCAAAACTATTAAGACTCCCGTCCACTCGCCCACTTATCCCGCCATTTCACAGTTCCTTCCGAAACTAAAACCCAGCGGCGACAAACCAGATTTTCTCGCAGCGGCGACAGTCCTTCCCGTAGCAGCGCATACTTATAGGAAATCAACTTCCCCGCACTTTCATTAAAAGGAATTTCCCCAAACCAAGTATTAGTATTGATATACTCCAAGGGGTAGCCCTTACTAATATCCCAATTCCCCAATTCAGGACAATCTCCAATCACCACAATTCTTTCCCCAGGCTGAGTTCTAACGCTGTTAAGCTGCGCCCGCACAATAGTTTTCGCCTTAACTCGTTCTCCGACGCGACTAAAAATCATTACTTCCCGCGAACCCAACTCTAAATTATACAGCCTCCCGTCTTTAACTTCAAACTTGCGGCGCGATAAAACCTCCGTATGCTCTCCATCAGGCAGCTCACTATCCACCTCTTTAATTGTAACAGGATTGCCACGATTCATTGCTACAAACACAACGGAATCGCGATAGCGGCGCACGTAACAATAAACATCAGCAGTTAGATGTTTTTGCCAATGACTCCCCATCGAAATAGCTGGATTCAGCCGCCGCAATCCAGACAGCAACCGCACATCTCGGTAAATCGGCGCATCAGTATTCCACTTTTCCATCATGGGGCGATTGTAGGGGTCATTTCCCCCATCTGCATCATCGTGCAGATACTGTTCAGTGCCGTAATAAATGCAGGGAATACCGCGAGTCGTCATAATTAAACATATCGCCAAATGCAGCATTTCTGGATCTGGATTCAACGACTGAAACCTGGGCATATCGTGGTTGTCAATAAAAGTAATCAACTCCGTCGCCCCGTAGTAGCGGTGATCCAAATTCAGGACATCTTGGACTAACTTAAATCCCGCGCCCGCACCCTTCCCCAATACTTCTCGAATTGCCACGCACAGACCAAAATCTAAAATAGTCATCCCCGACTCGTTGGCAAATTCCACAGAACGATCGTTTCTCGGGTCGCTGTAAATCCATTCGCCAAAAATGAAAACATCAGGTCTATGTGTTAAAATGTCAGCATTAAATTCCTGCCAAAACCAAATAGGCATATGCTTGACTGTATCAACCCGCAAAGCATCAACACCTCTGTCCAGCCATTGTTTAATTGCTGATTTAATGTAATTCCGGTAGGCAATATTGTTTTCATTGAAAGTTGCTAAACCAGACAGTTCGCAGTTTTGAACTTGCCATTCATCTTCCCAGTTTGTGACTTCGCCATAGTGGTGATACCAGTCATCGTCATCGTCGTTAAAGTCAGCTATTTTTACGCCGTCGTCATAGAGTTCCCCTTTTTTACCACTAAAATCTGGGTTGCTGTGATTGCAGACAATATCGAGCACGAGTTTCATGTTTCGCTGGTGCAACTCGTATACTAATTTGTCAAATACGGTATCTTTAGTTTCTTGTGTTTGATTGATAGAAGGATTGTCGCTTGTGGCAATGAAGCGGGGATTTAGTCGCTTGAAATCTTTAGTCCAGTAGCCGTGAATTGCAGCTTGTTCGACAAATAAGGCTTCAACCTGCTCGAACAGTGGAGTCAGCCAAACTGCGGTAACTCCCATATCTTTTAAGTAGTCTAGTTTGTCGATAACTCCCTGCAAGTCGCCGCCCCAATATTTGCCCCAATCTTTCCCTTCTGGATCGTAAAGTTCTGGGTTGGGGCCTTCGTTATTTGCGGGGTCGCCGTCGTAAAAGCGATCGACTACAATGAAATAAATTGTTTCTTGTCGGAATTCAATGTCTCTGGTGTAGAGGAATTCTAAATCGATTTCGCTTTCTGGCTTAACTTCTTCTACCAGAGACTCAATTTTTTCTTCTGGTTCGCTAACTTCGTATTGAGAGGAAGTTTGATTGGGAGTGACTGGTGTCATGAGATGTATTTTTTTATATTGTAAGATTGGTCAGTTATTCGGAGCTGGAGTCGGAGATAGCTTTCCCCTCTGACTGACTTTTACAGCATCATACGGAATTTACTCGTTTAAAGAAATCTTCCTTCAGAGAGAGGGCAGACTCATCCTTAAGGATTAGGTAAATGAGAGTTAATATTTAGCGTAATTCTCCCTCAAAGAGGCAGATCCTCAAAAACCTGCCGTACCAGGCTAAGCCTGGTAATTAGAAAAGGTGTACTAATTGTGCGATCGTCCTTTTTTCCTTCCTTTCATTCCTCCCACAAATTTTGGATATCTTCAACCCTCAAACCAATTGTTTGAGTAATGGTTTGATTGTCAATTAGATTGAGAAGCGGCCTAGGAATTTCCAGAGCATTTTCTCCCCTTCCTTGCTGCATTACTTGCTACAATTCCTGTTGTAATCCTTGTGTAAGTCGTTTATCCTTATATCTTGCACCATTCTCGCCCGTACAGGCTTTCGGGCCGGTTTGACAAAGAATTGATTTTCTTGTGGGTGGGCAGGAGAGTCCGCTCTGAAAGGATTATTGAGAATCGTGCAATATCTCAGCTACCCTGACTATGCAGCAGTATTTCACTAGAGCGATCTACTTATCCCAAAAAAGAACGATCGCCCTACATCCACCCCAACCCTAGCTAAGTAGCTAGACAAAATTAATTACATAGTTTTCTCCAAATTCTTTCAGGATTTTTTCCACAGAGGTAACAAAA
>NZ_JAUBQQ010000078.1:0-27661 GCF_036701335.1 Microcoleus sp. Pol12B5
TTAGATTTTAGATTTTAGATTTTAGATTTTAGATTTTAGATTTTAGATTTTAGATTTTAGATTTTAGATTTTAGATTCAGGGTAAAGGCATCTTAACTTTAACCCAAAATATGCGTAACTGCTCACCGCAACTGCGCTGCGGTGAGCAGTTACGATGAGTATGAACCCGTAGAAGGGCGCCTGAGTGTGTCGGAGTTAGTTTGAATAATTCATGTAGGGGCGATTCCCTACGGGATAGCTGCGCTTCACGCACTTTGTGACAAGTTGGGACGTAAGGGCGATCGCTATTAGGTAATTATTCCGCACTGTTTGCTACAATTATTTAAGTCGGCTCTAAAAACGGCCATGACCCAAACTACCTCAATAACAACTGAATATCAAATAAATGTAAGTTCTCCTGTCTGGCAAAGAGTTGAGCAAATTGCCGGAGAATTTAACTTGTCAGTTTCTGAACTATTAGAACAGATAGGCGAAGGTCAACTGAAAGTTGTTGCGGTTCCAACTAATTCGGAAAAAATCAGCGATCGAGATATTGCAAATGCTTTGATTTGGTTAGCTTCGTATACTAATGTAGCAATCAACGTCTACAAGCTACAAAAACTCCTGTATTACGCTCAAGCTTGGTATTTAGGAGTTTACGGCAAGCCACTCTTTGATGCAGATTTTCAAGCCTGGATTCACGGGCCAGTTATTCCTGATTTTTTGGAGAAGTATCAATGCCAATTTAGTTGGGAACCAATTACAGAGAAAATTGAACAACCGAAACTTCCCCAAAAAATTGGGCAATTTATCGAAGAAGTTGCCGAGGCATATTTTGAGTATGATGATGAAACTTTGGAACGAATGATTTGCAGTGAAATGCCTTGGCTGGAAGCGAGAGGGGATTTGCCGAGAGACGAATCTTGTGATGCGATTATTTCTCAAGAGTCGATGAAAAAATATTATTCTGGTCGTGTTTTCTCTAAATAATATAAGTGAGGGCGATTCCCTACGGGATAGCTGCGCTTCACGCACTTTGTGACAAGTTGGGACGTAAGGGCGATCGCTATTTCATTACGATCGCGATCGACCCCTACAAGCTACAAAAACTCATCTACTGGGAAACCCGTTTATTCTCACTTATAAATTAGCTATAAACTCATCAGGTGTGACCTTTGCTTGCTTTAGAACACCGCTGAGAGTACCAATTTTAACTCGCGGTGGAGTGGCACAACGCAAACAATTTCTCCGTCTGGAAGAGGCTTTTTAAGGACAACGTGGCTACCCGTTTGTCTGGCTTGATAAAAGTCTAAACGCTCTAGTACGCGAATTACTTCTAGGCTTGATATTCTGGGCAACCTAGGCATAGCTAACCTCTATGCTAGTTACAAACCTGGGAGTGATTTCGTCGGGTAAAGGACACTCTTCGAGATAGAGCCTTGTAGCTTCTTTGAGATTGGCGATCGCTTGTTCTATGGTTTCGCCTTGGTCAATTGTGCCGACTTCTGGACATTCGGCAATGTACATATCTTCTTCTTTGTAAATGATGACTGTGAAGCTTTTAGTTTTCATTATATTTTTGCTTTCAGCATCAGAGGTTGCTTAGTTTCTATTTCCTAGTTTATCTTGGATGTAATTTTTTTGCAAGTACAGCGGAAGAGGCGCGATCGCGCTTTTTGACAATTTGGGATGTAAGGGCGATCGCCTTTTTATAAAGACAGCAGTATCAATTGAAAAGCCAAGGTAGCTGGATATTTCACCTACTCAAACAGAACGCATTTATAGCCAGTCTGTAACTTGACTTCATCTTTGAAACGCCATACATCAGTATTGAGACGCGCTAAATCACCTTCCGTCATTCCTTTGACATAAACACAGTTTTTATCAGCCCAAAGCTCATATCCTGTCTGACTTTTACCAAGAAAGGTTCTAGGGGTTGTTGAGTTGGAAGTTGAGGAAGATGCAGGAGTAGATGATGAAGATGCAGGACTTGATGAAGTAGTAGAAGTTGGTTTGTACATAACCGAAATGAATATTAATACAATAACAACTGCTGCACAAAAAGCACCAGTCATCTGATTAACTGCTTTCGTGTTATCAATGAACTGCCCTTCTTTGAAAGCTAAATATTTGTTCCAAGCTTGCTGTTTAGGATTCTTGGAATTGATTTGAGAAATTCTAGCCGAAACAATTTTATCGGGTTGAATATTATTTAGGATTCTTGAAACCCTATTCAAGCAGGCTTGGGAATCTAAAGTTTTGTCAGACTTCAGCTTTAACCAGAGCATTACGCCATACTGTATTTCAGCATCTACATGAACTTCATAAGCAGCAAGGGATTTTTGAATTAAGATAGCAATCGCATTTAAGTCTCCGTTCTTTGCTATTTCTTGAAGACCATCTGATTCTATCGAATCTCCAAGAGTGTGATTGTGATTGTTTAACTTAACATTATTATTTTGTTTTACTGTCTGCGTTTGTGCTACTATCTCAAACTCTCGATTCCAAGCCGGGAAATCCTCACCCACCTGCTGCCCATAAACCTTCACAGAAGCGATCGCCCCCGCCTTCAAACTCGTCAACTCCCTGCGGACAACCCTAACAGCCAATTCTTCTTCAGGAACCGGATCGCCCTCTAGCATCACCTGTAAACAACCATCTTGCAAACTCGCAGTCGCACTAATCCCTTTATTTCGCAACGGAATATTTAACAGAGATGCGATCGCCTCCACATCCCCAAGCTTAGCCCGTTCCTTCAAACTCAGCGGCTTTGACTCCGTTACCTCAGTAGAAATAGCCGATCGCGTCTCACTCACATCTGCAACAGGTAACTTTTGCCCCGCCATTTCAAACTCTTGATTCCACGCCGGCACCTTTGTGCCCGTCTGTCGCCCGTAAACCTTGACTTTCTCAATGGATGCAGCCCCCAAACCCGCGATCGACTTACTCATATATGCGGCCAAGACTTGCTGACTAGGGACTTCCACCGCTTCCAGTATCACCTGTAAACAACCATCTTTCAAGGCGGCTGTCGCAGTAATGCCCTTGGGTTGTAGCTGACGATTCAGCAGCAGCGCGATCGCCTTTGCATCTCCCTGTTTCGCGAGTTCCAGAATATTTGGTTGTGTCATATTTGAGTTTGGGTTAGACATTTTCAATTCTTCCATATAAATTAATAAAGGAAGAGGAGGCGCGATCGCACTTTTTCAAAAGTTGGTAGAGGAGGCGACAGTTACTTTATGTATCTTCTAATCTCTACCAGGTTCTAAACCTATCTGTGATTTACTCATCAACTTACCATCTGAAAAGATAGCAGATAAATATTTGCCTTCACCATCGTTCCACTGCCACATCTCTATGCTACCAGATTGAGACTGAAGTTTACCCGCATAACCAAGAACATTTGCCACTTGAGAATATGTCATTCCGTCAACTAGACAGTTTTCAAATGTATCTAGTTTAACGCTTACATATTTTCTTGAACACGACGGATGTGTGGGAACTTCAACACCAACTTTTGTACTATCCGATTTTAATGAATCGGGAGACACAGATTTTAATGAATCTAAAGACACAGAGCCAGCAGGACATTGAATGTCGTTGCCAATTAATTGAGGTATATTAGGAGGTGTTTGAGATGGTCTATCTGTTTCACAAACATCAGCTTTTGTAGTATCATTACCATCAATACCCTTAATTAAAAAAACTGCTCCTGTATAACTTTTTAAATTTTTAGTTTTTGCTGTTGCTGATGCTATAATTTTCGTGTTATCTACGTTAACAATAGTATATTTATAATTTGTTGTTTCTGTTTTTATCCCTAATCCTATTTCTTCTATCGTATCTGAAAATTTGCCTTTTTCTGCATAATAAGCTTGTTGACCCCTGTTCATAGAACCAATATATTGTTTAGCTTCAGATTGTTTAGCTTTGGCTGCTTGGCTTTCAAGTTGAGTGTTAGCAAACAGTGATATCCCAAAAACTGAAAGCAGCAACACATAAAAAGTAACCGCAATGGCGCCACCTACAATACACAAAACCTTAGCTGTATTAGAATTAGATTTAGCTCCTTCGTAATCCCCTTCCTCATATTTACTTCCAACCTGAGCAGCAAAGATTATTGCTGCTATTCCTAAAGGAGGGAAAGCCAGGATGGTTACTAAGATAGATGCACCCAAGTAGGTGCGAGGACAAGACTGTTTATTCTGATGAGATTGAGTGCCAGTAACGGTTAATTTTGTTGATGTGTTGCCATTCTCAGCTTTGGGTTGAGTGTTAAAAGTGGTATTAGATGACACTAAATTATTGAACTGGTCAGCCAAAATAGAGACTATTTTTATAACTTGTTTATCAAAATTTTTCCAAATGTAGATTGCATGAATAATCAGCCCAACCCAAAACATCCATAAGTAACCAATAAAAGCACCTAATAACCATGCCACGCCAATACCTGTCATCCCATTTTTGAGTTGCTTAAGCCCAGGAACAAGCATTTCAACTAATTCTTCAGTTTCAACTTTCTTGGATGGCTTAGGCGTTGAAGTATCAGCTTTAGACGTTGGGTGACTTACTTGTACCACTATCTCAAACTCTCGATTCCAAGCCGGGAAATCCTCACCCGCCTGCTGCCCGTAAACCTTCACAGAAGCGATCGCCCCCGCCTTCAAATTCGTCAACTCCCTGCGGACAATCCTGATAGAAACCTCCTCATCAGGAACCCGATCGCCCTCCAGCATCACCTGTAAACAACCATCTTGCAAACTCGCAGTCGCACTAATCCCCTTATTCTGTAACGGAAGATTTAACAGACTGGCGATCGCCTCCACATCCCCAAGCTTAGCTCGTTCCTTCAAACTAAGCTGATTTGACTCCGTATTATCACTAGAACTTGCCTGCGCCTGTGTGACATTCGCAACAGGTAAATTTTGCCCCGCCATTTCAAACTCTTGACTCCACGCCGGCACTTTTGCGCCCGTCTGTCGCCCGTAAACCTTCACTTTCTCAATCGATACAGCCCCCAAACCAGCGATCGACTTACTCACCCACGGGGCCAAGACTTGCTGACTAGGCGCTTCTGCCGATTCCAGCATCACCTGTAAACAACCATCCTTAAGGGAAGCTGCGGCGGTGATGCCCTTGGCTTGTAGCTGGCGGTTCAGCAGAAGCGCGATCGCCTTTGCATCTCCCTGTTTCGCGATTTCCAAAATATTCGGTTGTGTCATAACAGGTAGATAACGGTAGCGCTTAGCAAAACGTTTTGTTGTCTTAAGTATAAATTCTTTCCTAAATGCCAAAGCTTGTCAAGCCATATAAAGTCATATTTAGTAGTTTTTTTCCATCCCAACTAGGCCATAAAAAGTCACATTTAGTTGGTTGCTACTGAAAAAGTCATATTTAGTTGGGTTACAATCAGGTCAACCCTTTGCATCTACGTGACCGATGGACGTTGAAGAAGCTTTAGAATTTGTAGACCATCTAGCTTTGACTACTACGGGAAAACATTTAGATAGTCTGCAAAAGTCTATTTTACGCGGTGCTTGGGACAATAAGAAATATAAAGAAATTGCACAGCATCACAACCGTTCAGAGAAATACGTTAAAGAGGTTGGCTTTAAATTATGGAAACTTCTATCAGTTGCATTAGAAGATGAAGAGGTTTGCAAAGCAAATATTAGAGAAAAATTACAAAATTGGCGATTTTCCAATATCTCATGTTTCGGGAAAGACTATATACAAATTGGTAGCGTCTCCGCTGAGACTTTGCACTCCCTAAAAATCTCACAACCTGAACCGCAAGACAAGGATAGATATAACGAAAAAACAAGCAATTCCGAACCTGAAGTACATTTAGATTTAGCTGATGCACCAGAGCCCAACCTATTCTATAACCGCACATCTGAACTCACCACCCTCGAAAACTGGATTTTAGGCCGCACCCGCCTCATCACCATCTTAGGCTTATCCGGTATTGGCAAAACCGCCCTTACTCTCCAACTAATCTCACAAATTCAACACGAATTCGATTACATTATCTGGCGAAGTCTCCGCAACTCTCCACCCCTGGCATCACTCCAAACCGACTTAATTAAATTCTGTAGGGGCGGTGCCCCCGTGCCCGCCCCCTATTCCGAAGAAAGGCCAACCACGGGGGGATTGCCTCTACTAGAATATTTACGATCGCACCGCTGTCTTATCATCCTCGATGATATCCAAACCATCTTCAGCAGCCAACAACTCGCAGGAAATTACCAACCTGGATATGAAAATTACGGCGCATTCTTCAAACAAATAACAGAATCATCCCACAACAGTTGCTTAATCCTCCTGAGTTGGGAAAAACCCAGAGAAATCGCCGCCTTAGAAGGCGAAAACCGCCCCTGCAAATCGCTGCAACTCAACGGTTTAGGCCCCGAAGCACAAGAAATATTCAGAGGAAAAGGTTTAGCAGAACCGGAGAAATGGTCAGAACTAATCGACCTTTACCGAGGCAATCCCTTATGGTTAAATATAGTTGCCACTTTGATTCAAGACTTATTCGGCGGTAGCGTTTCCGAATTCCTATCCTATGATACCCTATTCTTAGGTGACTTAGAATCACTCCTGCACCAGCACTTCGATCGCCTAACCGCATCCGAACAACAGGCGATCGCATGGCTAGCCAATACCCCCGAACCTGCCGACATATCAAAAATACCAGCCAACCTGCAACTATCACCGCCAGAACTCTTGAAAGTCATGCAATCTTTAGGACGACGGTCATTAGTTGAAACAGTAAAACAAAACGGGCGATCGCACTTTACGATCGGGCCAGTAATCAGAGAGTATATAACAAACAAAAAATGAAAATCGCCACCTGGAACCTCAACTCAATCCGGTAGTAATAAATATGTAGTGAAGTTTAATTACAGTAATTGAATATAGCAATCCTATAGCAATTCTATTTGAGTTGTGAATGTAGAACAACCTGAAACGCTTGTGATGATTGAATCGATTGTTTACAAATCAAATGGTTTTGCTATAAATGATTTTCTATATCTAGAGCAACCTAAATAATTTTCTGTGTGTAAGTATATTGACGTATTTTGGGAAAATCAAATTTATGTTCCTTAGTAAAAAAATCAAACAAAAATTTGACAATCTTAAAAAACCTACATAAATACCAATACTTTCTTAAAAAGTTTTTAACTTTTAACCAAATATCTTCAACGGGATTCTGTTGGGGAGCATGGGGAGCAAATAAAATACAAGTAATTGACCAATTATCAGGTTTTTTGTCACCATTTATTTCTAATAAAAAGTCTCTAAATTCTCCATATTTATGATAACTAGCTCCATTCCAAATCAAGATAATCTTGCGATTTTTATATTTATTTTGTAAGTATTTTATGGATTTAACTGTTGATTTTCCATCACCAGATGGATGGCTCTGAACATGGAATTATTTGCTTTAATAATTGACTGCGCCAAAATAAGTTTGTCTATCTTTTTCATTGGTAATTGGGACTTCAATTCTAATTTTTGATTGACCCCAAACATAACCAGTCAGATCACCATGAAGTAGATGACATTCATCTAAAAACAATACTATTATTTCCCCAGACTCTATACCAGCCTTGTTTTTAAATAAAAAATCGTTAATCTCTTCCGTCTTTTTTGTTACCAGTTCTTTATCAAATTTAGGATTAGTTTTTTGAGTTTTTTTTTCAACTTATTTTCGCCCGGTCGAAAAGTTCATACTAACTCTGTTTTGATTTATATATCACACCCAATTCTTGAGCTAAATAAGTAACAAACTCATCTAAATTCCAATATTCTTTATTCTTTAACCACTCGATTACTTCAGTGTTTTGTCGAGCTGTTAAATACCCTTTTGACCCTTTATGTCCTAGTTTGATTCCGGCGATGCCTTTGGTTTTAAATTAGTTTTTCCAATAACCAATGAAAAACTTACTTACACCTAATATTTTGCTGATTTCATGGTAGCTTTTACCTGAAAGCCCCATCCTTACAGCTATTGCTCGTTTTAGTTCTCTGGCATCGATATCGCTTTTAATGAAATCTTCTAATTGGGCTATTTCTTTTTCCATATCTTTTTGTGAACGTTGGAAGTTATTCATTTTTTTTTGTCATAATTAAGTATTGCATATAATGGTATCACAGTCTTGATAATGATTTAGGATTGCTATAACGACTGAGATTCGTGAAGTTGACCTTGCCAGAGGCCAGCAAAATAGTTGAAAATAAAGTGATTAAAAACTTCTTTTGGGGTTGACTAATCCCCGGCATTTGTTGTAAGATGGATTCAATAATCTTCATAAGGCAATCTGTTGAGCTTGTGTGTTTTTATAGCTTAACCTAAAAGAGTCTCTTTTTTTATGTTGATTTTGGGTTCAGATTGCACTCACTTTTTTCACTTCTCTGGGGTATTGCGATCGCCTCCCTCTTTAAAAAGTGTCCGGAGTATTGTTGAGGCGAAATTATATTATAATAAATTCCCATTATTTAAATCTTAATTATTAGGTTAGTCGGTGTTCGTGTGATTCACAACCTTTCCCAATTACCGACTACGAATTACCGATCGCCACTAAATAAATATTGGTCACAGATAAAAAGAACTGCACAGCAGTCAACAGCGGTATACCTGACACTCCGCAAAATTAAATGTAGGATTAAGTGTTGCCGTGAATCAGAAAAAAAAGATGAACGTATCCACTATTTGGCGAAAACTCCGCAGCCAGCAAGCCTTCTGCTTGGCTGTACTCCTGGCAGGTTGCCTGGTATTTATCGGTTGTTCCCCCGCACAGTCAACGGCTGGCAATTCAGTCGATCCCAAGTTGAAAGAGCAAGTCTTGCAGGTGATCCGCGAAAATCCCCAAGCAATTTTAGAGTCGGTACAAGCGTACCAGCAACAACAGCAGCAGTCTCTCAAAGCAGCGCAGCAGTCATTTTTGCAGGAGATGAAAACTAATCCCAAATCTTCGATAGGGGATTCTCCCACCACGGGTTCAGCTTCGCAGCAGATTGTACTTTTAGAATTCTCTGACTTTCAATGTCCGTTTTGCGCGCGCGCTCACGATACTGTCAAGCAGTTTATGGCAAAGCACCAGGACAAAGTTACTTTAGCTTACAAGCATTTTCCCTTGACTTCTATTCACCCTCAAGCGCTGCCAGCAGCTAAAGCAGCTTGGGCGGCGGGCCAGCAGGGCAAATTCTGGGAATATTACAGCGCTTTGTTTGAAGGGCAGAAAGATTTAGGCGAGCCATTGTACGCATCGATCGCCCAAAAGCTCAATCTAAAATTAGATAAATTTAACACCGATCGCAACAGCCCCGCTGCAGAAGCCGCCATTGCCAAAGACGTGCAACTCGCTCAACAACTAGGCATTGAAGGCACTCCCTTCTTTATTATGAACGGCAAAACTTTCTCCGGGGCGATCGAGCTTTCTGAGATGGAAAGCATTCTCGCCTCTGTCTCGAAATAAGTAATTCCTGACTCTTAGAAACCGAGTCTAAAAATGCGTTCCCAGCCAAAGTAGGCTGGGAACGAGAAAAACCAGAAAAACTCGAAAAATCTTTGATTAAACCGCAGCCAACTCAGGAGTCGGGCGCTTGCTGTGGCGGATACCCTCGATCGCCCCTGCGTAATCATTGGCCTTAAACACAGCAGAACCAGCGACGATCGCATTTGCGCCGGCTTCCAGAACCTGCCAAGTATTGTTTCCCTTCAAACCGCCATCTACCTCAATCCAAGGATCGAGGCCCTTGTCGTCGCACATTTTACGCAACTGGCGAATTTTCGGCAAAACAGCCGGGATAAAACTTTGACCACCAAAGCCCGGATTGACGCTCATAATCAGCACCAAATCGCAAAGTTCCAGCACGTACTCGATCAACTCCAGCGGCGTCGAAGGATTCAGAACCACACCAGCCATTTTGCCCAATTCCCGAATTTGGCCGAGGGTGCGGTGCAAGTGAGGCGAAGCATTGTGTTCCGCGTGAACCGAAATAATGTCAGCACCCGCCTTAGCGAAGTCCTCGACGTACTTCTCCGGCTCCACAATCATCAAGTGGACATCGATCACCTTGGTAGTAACGGGGCGAATTGCCTCAACAATCAGCGGCCCGATAGTAATATTAGGAACAAAGCGACCGTCCATCACATCTACGTGAATCCAGTCAGCCCCAGCTCGATCGACAGCCTGAATCTCTTCTCCAAGACGGCTAAAATCGGCTGATAATATGGATGGAGCAATAACTATGGGTTTTTGGGATTGGGTCATGGCTAAGTCTGTTCTCCTGACTGCTGTGCTGTATCCAGTTTATCAAAATACGGGTCTCCGGGTCGAAAAGTTGCCAACGATCAGTCGCGAGATTGGGAGGGCAGAAAAATTTTGCCTCTGACAGACAAGTTGGGCGAGCGCGCACCAGCCCAGCTCTCGGAATTTTGGTTTAGGATATAAATTTTACCTCTAACAAATAACTTGTGTGCAACATCTGACCTTCTGCAAATTTTGAGTAGCGAATTATGAAAAAAACAGATCCCTTAGAAAATCCTGAACTCGATCGTGCCAGTCTGTTTGTATTAATGATCCCAGTCATCGGCTTTTTCCCCGCCCTGTGGACTCTTTACCGCCGTCAGGGTAGTCCCGAACGCAAAGCCATCAGCCGCTTGGCAATTGCCCTTGCTTTTAGTTGGCTCTTAGGACATATTCTTTTAGATGCTGGAGCGATTTCTGCGGAATCTCCGACACTTCCCATGTTATTAATGAGTAGCCTGCTAACAACCAGCTATTTCATCGTTGCTCTGGGACTGATGGTTCGCCTCTGGAAGCGTCAACCACTATGGTTGCCCGGAATTAGTCGCTTAGCCGAGCAAGTAGTAGGCAAACATTTATCATAATTTAGGGTTCTTTTAAGCCCCTACCCTATTGATTGAGTGCGTCTTCAGCTTGATACTACATATTGCCATTATCTTTTTTATTTTTGTTGTGTGTGAGGAAGCCAGTGCCAGCTCAAAAAATTCCTAATCAAGACCCTATCCAACAATCCACTGCTCAACCTGCAACCAAAAAAGCTTCCCAGCCCCATCGAGGCCGCTGGCTGGGTTTTGGTTTTGGTTTGGCTGGAGTAGCCATGCTCTCAGCCACAGCCGGAGCATTGCTAGCCGTCTCCCTTTCTACAACGCCGCTTCAGCAACAAAAGTTGAGCCCTGAAGAAGCAGCAGTATTTTCTCAAGGCGACATGGCAAAGCTCAACATGAAGATGCCGGAGCTGACTCGCCCAGTTAATATTTTAGTTTTAGGACTTAAAGTTCTGACCTCTGATATCGAAGGAGGTGTCAACAAAGATGTCGGATACGAGGTTTGGGAAAACTCATTTAAGGGCTTAACCGATACCATGCTGTTGGTTAGGTTTGACCCTCAAAATAAAAAGTTAAGCGTGCTTTCCATTCCGCGAGACACCCGCACCTATGTTGAAGGCAGGGGGGTCGTGAAAATCAACGAAGCTAATTACTACGGCGGCCCGGCTTCGTCAGCGAAGTCAGTCAGCGGACTCCTTGGCGGTGTGGGCATTGACCGCTACGTCACAGTTAATATTCATGGCATAAAAAGTTTGGTCGATGCCCTGGGTGGCATTACTATTAATGTCCCTAAAGACATGAAGTATACCGATAACAGCCAGCATTTATATATAGATTTAAAGGCTGGTAAGCAAAAACTCAGCGGCGAACAAATCGTGCAATATTTGCTTTATCGGCACGACGATTTGGGCGACATCGGGCGGGTGCAGCGCCAGCAATTGTTGATGCGGGCTTTTGTGGAACAGGAAGTAAATGTAGGTTTGCTGTCTCGACTACCGAAGATTTTGTCGGTGATTCAGTCTCACCTTGACACGAATTTGAGTATAGAAGAATTGGTAGCTTTGGCTGGTTTTGCTACTCAAACCGATCGCGCTGGCGTCCAGATGTTGATGGTTCCCGGCAAATTTAGCGATTCTAAGGACTACAAGGCAAGTTTTTGGTTGCCAGACCAATATGCCATCGAAACTATGGTGGCGGAACATTTTGACTTCGGCCAAAATACTTGGACAATTGAGAATGCTGATTCGACTTTTCTGAATGTGGCGATTCAAGATAGTACCGGAGATCCATCGGCTGTTGAAGATTTTGTCAATAATTTGACTCAAGCCGGTTATCGGAATGTTCAGGTTTATAAAGCTTGGCCGGAACCCCTGGAAGTAACTACTCTAGTAGCTCAACAGGGCGATATTAAAGGTGCTCAAGCGATTCGCCAGTTTTTGGGTTTTGGAGATGTGTTGGTTGAGAGTACCGGTTCTTTGCAGTCGGACGTGACAATCAGATTGGGTCAGGATTGGTTAGAGAAAAAGGCTCAGTCCGGTGGTGCGGCTAAGTCTTTTTAAACTGGATTATAACTGGGGTATTTGTAGGAGGGACATAGCATTGCTGTGTCCTCTTCTTTTCTGTTGATAGAGAGGGAAGTGATCGCTTTTTGTCGATTTACTGTACTATATTTTTTGGTGATGATTAATCACGATCGCCATAGCGATACTTCCCTCCGCAATCTCAAGTGAAACAATAATCAACGAGGGAAAGCTTAAAATATTTTATAAAGGTAGGGTTGATGAATAAGGGTGCTAAAATAGATCGGCAGCGGGAACATCAGGCAAATGAACGCACCTTTCTGGCATGGTTACGAACTTCACTCGCTTTAATTGGTTTTGGGTTTGCAATCAGTCGGTTCAGTTTATTTCTCCGTCAATTTCAAGCTACAGTGACTCAGCAAGAAGTTTCCTCCCCTCCCTTCTTCAACTCAGAAACTTTAGGGCTGAGTCTGGTCGTTTTTGGGATTGCGGTGATTGCCTTAGCAGCATGGCGTTATAATCGAGTTTTCTGGCAAATTGAGCGAGGTGATTATCGCCCAAATCGTGTGCTAGTTTGGATTCTGACTGGAGTTGTAATGATTTTAGGAACGTTAAGTATTCCGTTATTGCTATGGCGAGATCGCGGAAATATAGCTCCCACTTCAACTCCTAAAAACTCTCAATTCTAAGTTAACCCGATCGCTTAGCTAAAGTGGAAATAACTGCAACCATATCATTAAGATTTTGTGCATCTAGATTGTCTATGGTGTTCGAGAGATGGAGAGAGTTTGATGAGGAGAGAATTTGACGATTTTCGATCGGGTCATCGAAATATACAATTTAAATACTGTACAACTTACAAGCGGAAGCAAGTGAAATGAAGCCATCGCACCCACAACCAACGTAAAAAAGTCCCCACAAAATAAGAGAAAAAATTTGACCAACTAAAGTGATTTCCCAAAATTAGCCTTCCGGGCAAAGTAGCTCGCATTGCTTGTAAAAACGGAGGTGTCCACAGTTGAAGAAACTATACTCCGCAGGTAGCTAGACACACAGCTACAGCCGCCTTAATTTGCGAAAATTGCGGCAATATCAGAACTACCAGCAAAATCCAAAATAGCTCATAAGCTATGCTCCCAAAAGAGTCGTTGAACCATTCCGGTGTAGGGCCGCGAGAAAATCTCACCACATAACCTAAAGGGATAATCACGATTATAATGATGAGTAGGGCAATTCGATATTTTAAAAAACGGCGATCGGGAGAAATTGGGGAATTCATTAAATTTGAGACAGGTTTTTTACTTCACTTTAACGCTTTTGCTGTACTATGGCTTCAACTCCCCCAACAGTGACATGAGATGAATGATTACCACCTAAGTAGGGAGTCATGCGATCGCCCATTGGAGATGTCAATCTCAAAGTGATTGATGAAAACTGGCTCAGTGATCGGGAATCCCCTTTTGTTATTGCCAAAATTTAGCCCTATTTGCAGCATTTTGCCTAAAGTGCGCCCTCCAATCATTTACCACAAATATGAGCATTAACGATAAACTTAAAAACATACTGATGCAATTACGATCGCACTTCGAGCAACTTTACGGAGATCGCCTCACGCAAATGGTTATCTACGGTTCCCAAGCGCGAGGCGATGCACATCCCGACTCCGATATAGATGTTTTAGTAATTCTGAAAGCGCCAGTTCAAGCAGGCGAATAAATTGATAAAACTCTTCAGATTATAGCAGATTTGTCGCTCCAAAATGATGAAGTAATTAGCTGTTTATTTCTGGACGAACAGCGATTTATACATTACAATGAGCCTTTATTGAGGAATATTCGCCAAGAGGGAATGTCATTTCTCAATAAGCCTTTGACGGGCGGGCAGGATGCCCACCCCACAAAAAAACTTACTCTTTGTGGAACAGGCATCTTGCCGGTTCTGGAGAATACTAAAAGATTGCAATTGCGAGCATTTTCATCTCCTTTAACTTACTCTACCACTGCCCTCAAACAGAATACTTAAATCCCCGACTTCTTCAAGAAGCCGGGGATCTAAAACAAGAAAACAGCCCCTACAGATTAATGACTACCCGCTCCAGCCGCCCGTTTAAACGCCTCATCCAACACTTCCGAAAGCGTCGGGTGCGTGTGAACTCGGAATGCTAAAGTGTTCACAGAATCGCGCTGGGCGATCGCATTTGCCGCCTCCTGAATTAAATCCGCAGCGTGCAAACCGAAAATGTGAACTCCCAACAACTCCCCAGTATCTTTCCGGTAAATCACCTTAGCCATACCGTCAGTTTCACCCTCCGCAATAGCCTTAGAATTTCCCTTGAAATAACTCTTGACAGAACCGACCTCAAACCCTTCAGTTTTTCCTAACTCTTTTGCCGCAGGTTCCGTCATCCCCACATAGCTAATTTCCGGGTGAGTAAACGCCGCCGCCGGGATACTCAAATAGTCAACTTCGCGGGCACGGCCACAAATATTTTCTACTGCGGCAATTCCCTGAGCAGACGCAGAATGCGCTAACATCATCTTGCCATTAACATCGCCGATCGCCCACAAATTTTGCACCGGTTCTCCCGCCGCCAAAACCTGCATCTTATCGTTAACTGGGATATAACCGCGCATCGTTTCTACGCCAACAGTTTCTAATCCCAAATTCTTGCTCACCGGCACCCGACCAGTTGCTACCAAACAAGCATCAACTTCCAAAACTTCGACAATTTCCTTAGTTTTGAAATCAGCTAATTCAATAATTACCGGCGAACCAGGAATAATCTTCTTGGCCAAAACACCTACTTTTGTTTCAATATCGCGGGGTGCAATTAACACTCGTTCTGCTAATTTAGCAATATCGGGGTCAAAAGTTGGCATCAATTGGTCTAGAGCTTCAATCATCGTAATTTCGCAGCCCAGGGCTGTGTAAATATCCGAAAACTCCAAACCGATATAGCCACTGCCAATAATTGCGATCCACTTCGGCAGCGATTCCAGCCTGACTGCATCATCGCTGGTAAATACAGTTTTGCCGTCAATTTCTATCCCGGGGGGGACGAAGGGAACCGAACCGGGAGCGAGAATAATATCCTTGGCAGTAATAGTTTTCTCGCCTTTATCGGTTTCGACGGTAATTTTTTGAGCACTGGCAATTTTGCCCCAACCTTGGATGACATCGACGTTCAAACGTTTGAGGCTGTTGGTCAAGTCACCGCGAAGTTTGCTAACAATAGTGTTAGCGTGATTTGCGATCGCCCCGCGATCAAAATCCACACTGCCCAATTGAATACCCAAAGTCTTTAGGTGGTGGGCATTCCGCAAATCTCGCACTCGCCCGGAAGCAGCCAACAGCGCCTTCGAGGGAATGCAGCCGCGGTTGACGCAAGTCCCCCCCATGTCCCCCGCTTCGATAATTGCCACTTTCAGCCCGCAGCTAACCGCGTGTATCGCCGCGCCGTGTCCGCCCACGCCAGCGCCGATAATTGCTAAATCGTAATCAAATCCCTGAGTCACCTTAAAATCTCCTAATGCCTTTGAAATCTTAGGACTCAAGCAAAAAACACCGTCTCTGGGCCCTTTCGGGGTGGCGCGTTGCCATCGCAACCCTTGAACAGCGGTAATAGTTGCATAAGTCCTGTCTCCTTATTCTCGACTAGACTAGGGTTAATTAGACAACGAAAGAGCCGTAACTGAGATTTTTTCAGGGTCAATGATTTTGAGCTGGGTCTGCACCAAGTCTCAAATCACTCAGTAGGCGGGTGTAGAGTTAAATATAGTTTGAAGGCTGACAATGCCCGCTACAGGTTTTATAGGGGGCAGCAAGTTCAGCAGCAGGCATTCCACCGTCCGGTTAAATTGTGTCCGCTTGCTTGTTTTAGTCGGGTTTTCATGTCTGCACGCCTTGGGGGCGGGCAGAGTTTGTTGGCAACTTTTAGAGTCTATGGAGTGGCTTATGACGGATGACGACGACCAGAAAGATTTACGCCGGGCCTCGGCTCAATCGTTTTTTGAGTCCCTGGATGAATTGTTCGATTCTATAGAATCGAACAGCACTCAAGCTGCACAACCGAAATCTCCACCGCCTCCGGCTAAGTCTTCGAGTCAGTCTTCGAGTTTGCCGAAGAAGACTAGACCTACGAAAATTAATTTGTCGGATTTTGAAGATGCGATCGCCGATTTGGAACAGTTTATCCAGAGTAAACACCAGAAACGCCCGGAATCGAATCAATAGTGCGATGATACATTTTCAAGTAATGACTGTTGAGTGTTGACTGTTGACTGTTGACAAGTGAAAAATTTTAGATTAATGTTTACGCTCCCAGATGAATCTGTGGAGTCAATTTTTAATGTGAAATTCGGTAGCATAGGAATTATTCATCTCTCTGTTCTCTGACTCTGTGTCCTCTGCGGTTTAATCAGGCCAAAGCAACCAGAATTGATATCAATCTAAAATCTAAAATCTAAAATCTAAAATCTCATAGCATAGAAATGATTCATCTCTCTGTTCTCTGACTCTGTGATCTCTGTGTCCTCTGCGGTTTAATCATGCCAAAGCAACCAGAATTTATATCAATTCCCAATCAAAATCGACGGGCTGTTAACGGTGCTTTCGGCTTAACCTGCTTAGTTGCACCTACAAAACATTCACATTTGGTTGAGGATTGCTTTACAAGAATTAAGCCAGATAAATCATCTCAATTTACTATTAATAGCCTTATTTTTAGGTTTTGAGTGCTGCGGTAATTGCCTCGATCGCACTTCGATCGCCCGATCGCCGATCGCACTCACAGGCAACTCCCATTCATCAATATCAATATCATTGCGGAACTTCACCGGAATATCAGCACCGTTAATAATCGCTCCCAACAGCCGCGGCCCGGATTTATGCGAATCCTCATCCTCAGATTCCAGCAACTGATCTGCAGCCTCAGACAACATACTAGACAAAGTGTAACCAGGCCGCGCCACCAAAATCATACCGTCCGTGTACGGTTCCAGCGTCAGGGCATCGTTGCACTCGCTCAACGCCGGAGAATCCACAACCACAAAATCAAAGCGGTTGCGAACATCCTCAAACAATCTCCGCATTTCGCTGGATTCTAGTACGGCCGAGGCCTGTCGCAAAAAGCCAGGACTCGGCACGACGTATAGGTTCTCTACCTCTGGAACCAAAAGGACGCACTCGCTAATATTGCCGTAATAGTGCAAAGGTTCCACAGTCGCCAAAGGATCAGCAGCAATTTTCAAAGATTCAACGTTAGAAGGCGATCGCAAATCTGCTTCAATTAGCAAAGTCCGTTTACCCGATCGAGCCGATGCAATTGCCAAATTGTAAGCACTAAAACTTTTCCCCTCCAAAGGCGCTGCCGAAGTCAGCAACACCACCTTTACCGGTTTGTTCCCGATCCGGCGCAAATTAGTACGCAACCGCTCGTAAAATTCCAAATAGGGAGAATTTACCTCCAGGGCCAGAGGCATTTCATCGCCGTAGGAATCAAACACCGTCACTTCAGGCAAAACTGCCAGTATCGGCACCTCTTTTTCCACCAAAGCCGCCCGCACTTCTTCCCAACTGTAAAACTTGCCGTTGAGCATCCCCAACAGAAATATCAACCCCCCGCCCAGCAGCAATCCCACAAATCCGCCCACCGCCAGCATCACGGGCAAACCTCTCTTGTTGGACTCAACGTCATCAGTTTGCGGCCATTGGGCGATTCTCAAACTCCCCGTTGTCTCAGCTACCGCCGCCTCAGCATCTACCAAAGCCGACAACATCTTGTCGTAGAGAGCTTTTTTGAACGCCACTTGCTGGGCCAAACGGGCTTGTTCTAACTGCTTGTTGGGGATTGTCGCGTGTTCCCGACGCAATTCTTTTTCAGTTTTCTCGATTCCTTGGAGTTGCTGTTGCACCGTATCCCGCTGCGTTTGCAAAGCAATCAAAGTTTGAGCTAACTGCTGTCTGGCCGGATCTAAAGAAGAGTCTACCCGAATTCGATCGGCACTTCTGAGCGGAGCCGCCACTCCGTTACCGCCGAGTACCTCAGACTGGCGCTGCTGCAACTGCTGCTCAAAAGCAAGTTTTTGTTTAAGCAATTCTACAATTTTCGGGTGTTCCTCCTGCAAGTCGCTGCGGAGAATTTTGAGCTGAGATTCGATCGAAAACAATTGCACTCGCAGTTGGGCAATAATTGGATCGGCAGAGAGTGCTTGAGCGACGTAAGCTTGCTCCACATTCAATCCCAAGCGATCCTGCAAACTGTTAATTTGAGCTTCAATTCCTCCCAACTGCACGCGGAGTTGCCGCTGCTGCTGTTGGATGCTGGTAATCGCTTGCGGCAAAGCACCGCTCTGAGCTGCTAAAATTGAAGTTCCTTCTCGTTTTTCGTAGGCTTCAAGTTTTGCTTCCGTCTCTCTAAGTTCCTGAGTTACTTTCGGCAAACGCTGGTTGATTTGGGTGATCGTTTCTCGCAGTCTAGAAGTATTAATATTTTTGCTGTGTTCCACCATTTCGTTCATCAGCGTCTTTACTACCGCTTCTGCTTGTTTACGCTCGGCATTTTTGTACAATATTTGAATCAAAGCGCTGGGGTCATTATTCTTACTGGGCATCTTTATTTGCACATCTTTTCCCAGCTTGTCAGCCAAAGCTTGTACTTTTTCCGCTTCTTCTTTGTTTAATTTTCCTTCGGGTTTGATGAGTTTTTTTGCTGCTGGTTCAACCACCCTTGTATCCAGCAGCATCTCTTTAGTTATTTCTTGTCCTTCCTGTTGAATTTTAGTAGTAGTGGATGAAAAAATCACGCTCGGTCTGTCGTAGGCCAGCGTACCTATTGCAACGTAAACTGGCGCAGGCTTTGGCTGCATAGCCACTACTCCCGACACGCCCACAGTCACCGCGAGAGTAGCCAGTCCCACCCACTTGTATTGGTCAAAAGCAATTAAATAACGTTTAACAACGGATAAAGTCATAACGATTTTAGATTTTAGATTTTAGATTTTAGATTGCTAATTGTTAACGATAACTAATGATTCCTGACTAATTCTACAAATCCCCCAAAAACCTTAGAACTTTCGGTCTGCGAGCTAAACCCATATCGCCTAAGTCATTCCCCATCTTAAATCTAAAATCTAAAATCTAAAATGGTATGACTACCTATCATTACGTGACGGGCCGAACAAATCTGTTACTCCATTTCTCAACTGCTCAAAGAACAGAATAAATCCCAAAGTATCCCGGAATGGTCGAGTAAAAGTGTTGAGTACATAACCAATGCGCTCTACCAGATTCCTACCAATCACAATCACATCATTATCTTCGAGCATCGGGTTCTGAGAAACATTGCCCTCCAAAGCAGCTTTAGCATCTATCGAACGGTTGATTGCTCTACCTTGCTTTTCGTCGAACCGAATCAGGGCTATTTTCCGCAAGTCAGCAAGATTAACAGGCAAGTTGTTGAGAGCATCCAAAAACCTGCTGCCATTTTCTATGTAGAACGAGGTCAAACCACCACTAGCGTAACTCAAAACTCGAACGTAGATCCTGGGCTTAATCAAAGTAGACCGCGAAACTAGAGCTTTGTCGTAGTCTAGGTTTTTGGTACTAGCGTCCAATTCCGGGATGACAATCACATCTCCCGATGCCAAAGGAAAATCGAACAAATCGTTACCGTTTGCTAGGGGAGTGTAGAGGTCGATTGGTTCCTCGACCGAGGAGCCGTTCATCAGCGTCCGCCGCACTCGCACCTCCCGCAAATCGGCTTTTCCCGTGACTCCCCCCGCAATCACCAAAGCAGCCGAAATTCGACCCGAACCCGCCGGAAGCGTGTAAAAACCAGGTTTGCTGACTTCTCCGGTGACAGTGATTTGGACGGGGACAGCAGCAGCAGCGAGGCTGTACCTGGATGCTAAATCTTGATCGGATTTGCGATCGGGCCTAACCTGTTTATACGGTACGACGATCGCATCTCCATCTTCCAAACGCAAATCCGGCGGAGCAATACCAGTTTGCAACGGTGTCAAAATATCAACAACTTGCTCCGCGACAGCGCCTCCCGGCAGAGTCCGCCGCACCCGCACCGCCCGCAGTTCCGCCGTAGGATTAGTCCCAGCAGCAGCCGCCAGAGCCGCAGGAAGCTGGGGGGTTTGCAGCGGATAAAAACCCGGTCTTGCCACTTCCCCCGTCACCGTCACCACTACCGGGCGCTGAACCAGCAAAGCAGCCGAGACTTGAGGATTTTTGATAAATTGGCCAAAGCGCTCCCGGAGGCGCTGCTGTGATTCTTCCACCGTAAGACCACGCACATTTACTGTTCCGATTAGCGGCAGTACAATTACCCCTTCAGGGCTGATTGGACCCGTAAAACCTAGCTCTGGGAAGCGCTGAACTTGAACAGAAATCTGGTCTCCCGGCCCGAGGCGGTAGGGCCGATTCCGAAAAGCTGGGTTAATATCCCGGTTGAAATTGGCAGGGGGCGGTGGCGGTAAACGCAATGGCGGTGGCGCCACGAGGCGCTCGGAACCAGGAGCAACAGATTGAGCTAAAGCCGTTTCCGAAAAATTTTTGCTATTAAAACCCCAGAATACAGCAGCAAAAGATAGAGTCCAAGCAGTTGAATGCAGGCCTGCCAAGGAAAAAGCGAGGCTATTTTTAATAGGGGATTTTTGCCACATTTTCAGAGGATTTAAAAAAGTAATATTTTGAATAATGGTCTGACTTGTAAGTTTCATCTAAATATAGCGACGAGAAAAAACAATAAGATATTTTCGGGGCGAGTTGAACCCGGATATTTACTAGGAATCAGTTGATTTTGGCAAAAACTCCCCACGCTCTAGGCTGATTTATTTGCACCTACCTGCTTACTCAAACCGAAAAGTTTCTGTAATTAATTTAGCCTGAACACTTTCACCGAGAGATTCGAGCAAGGGTTGAGCTATCTTAATCTCCTCCTGCGGTTGAATGGGAAGGATAATACTGACAGCAACCCAAGAGGCGCGGCGGTTCCAGAGTCTAGCAATACTATCTTCCCAAAACCAGCGGCTGGTTGCTGGAGAACCCCCGTTAGGCCAAGCGTACCACTGCACGACAGCAAAAGTTTGTTGGCGAGTCCAGCTTCGGAAAAACCTCGCCTCGACATTAGGCGGTGGCTGGCCGGGTATTGGTGCCAATTTAACTGTAAACCTCAAAGTGCGATGAGAATCGGTTTGCCACCGGTGAAATCCATCGATATCTAGCCATTCGACTTGGGGCTGGTTTTTGGGGTAATTTTGAGGCAACAGCAATAAAATGGCAATTGTTTTATCTTTTTTAATTTCTTGAACTAACCATCTGTGAGCGCCAATTTGGACGTTATTCTGAACGGCTATAACTTGCCACCCAGGAATTTTTATCCCGTTTTGGCGCACACTTCTTAATTGCTTGAGGTTGGCAAGGGTTGGTGGGTTTGTCCAAGGCCATCTTCCCGTCGCGTAGCCGGGAATTGCTACTGCCCCAACTAATACCAGCAAAAACACCAGCACCATAATTTTAGATAATTGATACCGCCGCAGTAGTTTCTGTGCTGAAATCATCTGTTTCATTAATTGCCAGAATGACTTGGGAAATACTTGTCCATCCCGTTGAGGACAAGTACCAATAACCCTAGTATACAAGCAGAATATAAATCTCCGCCCCATCCGGCGTGTAGCCAAGTAAAAAGCGCCTCTCTGCCGGTTCCGTGAAAGTAAGTTAGTAAAGTATTGCGAAAAATGTTGGAAGTGATGCTAATAATGGATGTAATCACCAAAAACAAAAGACTTTTTTTGCGAGAGTTCCAAACTCCCGTCCAATCCAGTAGAATTAAGCTGACGTAAAGACTGGTAAACAGCATTTTTAAGCCTGCACAGTGGGGAGCAACTTCTACAATGCGCTGGTTTACGTACAGATAAATTTCTTCCACTCTCACGTTGATACCAACCTTAATTAATATCCAGCCTGATGCTTCAGCAATGAATTGCTGTAAGGGCAAGGCGTAGGGTTCTATAAGGTAAGGAATGTGGTTCGGCGAGGCAAGAAATACGAATAAAAGTGGCATCGCCTGCAATTGCAAGCCGGGAATTCCTTTTAAAGATAAGCAAATGCTGGCCAGCATTACGGGCAGGGATAAATTTACTAAATCGCTCAAGCGACTCACATAAAAAAGCGTGGCTAGTACCAGCAAAAAGCCTCCCAAAGGATGCGGTGAGTTGGGCAAGCTGCGCCAGCACTTTCGGTTCATCCAAGCAGTATAAGCTGCGTAGGGCAAACCAATTAGTCCGTGGCTGAAATATTCGTGTTCGAGGCTGATGCTTTTGTTGAGCCAGCCGTCGTACCAGTGTACTAGCAGGGGGGCGTACAGCAGCACTAGGAGCACCGTGATACCTTCCGCCAGGAAGTATCGCTTGAAAACAATGCGAATTCTGCGCTGGATGTGCATGGTTTGAGAAGTTTTAAGATTGCCGCGCTGGATTCGCAACGCTTTGGGGTTTTTAACTGTCAGTTAAAGATTTGTTAATTCCCCACAAAAACGCTTTGAGAACCGCACCCTACTGCTGGAAACACCTGCAGCATAAGTTTTATGAACAATTAGCAATTCAATGATAGTACGATCGCCCGAACAACTTGCTCGATCTGAGTATTGCTCAATCCGGGATACATTGGCAATGATAAAATTTGTTCGCACAGGGTTTCTGCGTGGGGGAAGTCGCCCCGATTGCCTAAGTTTTGGTAGGCGGGTTGCAGGTGACAAGGTACGGGATAGTGTATACCTGTTTGAATGCCGTGTTGGGCGAGTTTTTCCTGAAGGGTGTTGCGGTCGATCGAGCTTTCCTCAGTAATTTGGATAACATAGAGGTGATAAATGTGACCGCTGCTGCTGTGGTTGGCGATCGGTACAATGCCTTTATGTTTCAATGGTGCTAGTAGAGTATTGTAGTGTTGAGCAGCGTCGGTGCGATCACGATTCCATTTTTCTAAGTAAGGCAATTTAACATTGAGCACGGCGGCTTGCAAATTGTCGAGGCGGCTGTTGGTACCGATTTCTGTGTGCAAATATTTGCTGGGTGCTCCGTAATTACGGAGAGTTCGCATTTTTTCTGCGAGCTCTGCATCGTTAGTAATTAACATCCCGCCGTCGCCAAAAGAACCGAGGTTTTTGCTGGGATAAAAGCTGAATGCTGCTGCTTTCCCAATGGAACCCGCGCGGTATCCTTCTCTTTGGGCTAAGTGTGCTTGGGCCGCATCTTCAAATATGATTAAATCGTGGCGGTTTGCAAAATCTAAAAGCTGCCCAGGCGATACCATTTGACCGTAGAGGTGTACGGGGATAATTGCTTTAGTTTTCGAGGTAACTGCTGTTTCGGCGGCTGTGAGGTCAATCAGGGCGGTTTCCGGGTCGCAATCTACAAGAATAGGTATAGCTTTGGCTTGGAGGACGGCGATGACGGTGGCGATAAAAGTGTTCGCGGGTATGATAATTTCGTCGCCCGGATTAATGCCGCAAGCTTGGAGTCCCAGAGCGATCGCATCTGTTCCACAAGCCACTCCTACGCCGTATTTTACTCCAGAAGCTGCTGCAAATGCTATTTCAAATTCCGCGAGGGCTTGGCCTAAAATAAAATCTCCTTGCTCGATAATTTTTCCAATTGTTTCTGTTATTTGAGATTGGATTGGTTGGTGTTGCAGGGAGAGATTTACAAAAGGAACTTTGGGCTGACTGTTACTCATAAACCATCAGGAAGTAATTATTTATCTTAACATTGAATTGCAGATAGATTTTAAAATATTTTAACCGCAGAGGGCGCAGAGATCGCAGAGAAAAAGAGGAAGAGAGGAGACAGCAAATCGCACTTTTCTGGAGCTGTCAATTAAATCAAACTTTTTCGGTAATATAGAATTAGATAATTTTCCAGCCATCAAACTTATGGAATACACAAAACTAGGCGACAGCGACTTATCTGTATCGGAAATCTGTTTGGGTACGATGACTTACGGCCAGCAGAACACCGTTGAAGAAGCCGCCCAACAGCTTGATTTTGCGATCGATAGAGGAATCAACTTTATCGATACGGCAGAAATGTATCCTGTCCCTGGAAAGGCGGAAACTCAGGGAAAAACAGAGGAATATATTGGCGAATGGTTGACGAAAAAGCAGCGGGATAAAGTCATTATAGCGACTAAAGTAGCGGGGAGAAGCACTCGATTAAAGTGGATTCGGGAAGGTAAAAATCAGATCGATCGCCCAAATGTCGAAAAAGCCCTGAATGACAGCCTGAAGCGCTTGCAAACTGACTACATCGACCTCTATCAGATCCACTGGCCAGACCGCTACGTCCCGCTATTTGGCGCGCCGGATTACGACATCGCCCAAGAGCACGAAACAGTACCGATTTTGGAACAGTTAGAGGTATTTGCTGACTTAATTAAAGCTGGGAAAATCCGCTATTTGGGTTTGAGTAACGAGACGCCTTGGGGAGTTTGCGAGTTTTGCACGTTGGCTGAAAAACACGGCTTGCCGAAGGTTGTTTCGATTCAGAATGCTTTCAGTTTGAGCAATCGGACATTTCACTTGAATTTAGCCGAAACTTGCCGTTTTAAGAATGTGGGATTGCTGGCTTATAGTCCTTTGGGATTTGGGCTGTTAACCGGGAAATACTTGAATGGAATTCCCGAAAATTCTAGGTTGGCTTTATTTGCGGGATTTGGTCAGCGTTACGATAAAACTAATCTGAATGATGCGGTGAAAGCGTATGTTGAGATTGCGGGTAAAAATGGGATAAGTCCGGCGCAGATGGCTTTGGCGTATGTGCGATCGCGCTGGTTTGTAACTAGCACTATTATCGGTGCAACCAGCCTCGGACAGTTGGAGGAAAATGTCGGTAGTTTGGAGGTGAATTTGGATCGGGAGATTATAGCGGAAATCAATGCGGTGCACGCTAAGTATCCGAATCCGACACCGTAAGTTTATTACTCCCTCTATCGGCGGTTGAAACCGCTACTACACAAACAAAGTCCGCCTTCGCGGACTAAGAAATAGAGGCAAAATTTACCGCGAATTTGGTATTAGTAGGTTGGGTAGAGGTCACGAAACGAAACCCAACTTATTAAGTTTTTATATTGTTTAGGATGAACAGCGATGAATAGCAGTCAAAAATTTAATTTTAAATTATCCGAGCGTTTCTTAGAAAACTACGCAGATCCTCCTGAAGATCCATTGGGAGAGCTTTCTCATTTTGAAATGGGATGGCGATGTTTCTGTTTTGAATACAACCATAAAGTTTTCATAGAAATAGGTGAGGCTCAAAAAGAGGTATTTTTAGATCCAGATATCTGTATGATGATTGACAATTACTTTCCCAAGGAAATTGCGAAGCTATCGCAAGGTAAACCAATAGAAATAGACTTTGGTGAGAGTTGGTTCACTATTATGTTGGTACCGATCGACAATAAGATTAACTGCACTTGGATCAAGTTTGGGACTTCGTGCTGGGAAAAGCAGTTTGAGTTCGATCGCACTCACGTATTAGATGTGCTGAGAGGTTTTCTTCAGGAAGTGATGCAGCTAGCTGTAGATAAGGGTTACATCACGTTGGAAGAGAAGGACGAGTTTATTAGTCCGGCTTTTGCTAGCAGTACGGATGCTGCGGTATTGAGCAAGTAGTTTGTTTTGGTGGTGTGAAGGGCGATCGCACCTAACACTTAATTTATCTTTTAGCCATTTATATATAACTTTTATATTTAATTTAGTAAAGTGTTAAGGACGATCGCACCTAACTCTTAATTTATCTTACGAATATTTTAACCGCAGATGATGTACGGGCGCCCTGCCCGTACCACGGTTTAGCTTGTTTGCATTTTACTCTTCTTCTGAGTCCTCAACTTTAGACTCTTTGGCTTTCTGCCGAATCTGCTTGAGTTCTTCTTTTGGCTTCCAGTTGCTTTTGGAAGTTAGTCTGTACACGTCAGTACGTCCCCTACGCTGTTCCTTCTGTATTAAACCCGCATCACATAGAGTTTTTAGGGCATATTGGGCTTTTCTGACGCTCATGTGGCATATTTCTGCTGTTTTCTTCAGTTTAGCAAAACACTCACCGTGGAGTTTTCCTCCTGTCCTGCGAACAACATGGGCATAGAGCCGGAACTCGTAGGGGTCTAGACCATACTCGTCCAGGTCGGAATGGACAAGCGGCAGGGGTGAGTCATTTTTGGGATTCTTATCCGTGGGCTGGGGGGGCTGTTTAGGCAAGTCATCCCCCAAAAAAATATTATCGATTAGCAACTCATCCCAGTCTTCCCCGTCATCTTGGTGATTTTTTTCGATCGACATATGTTTTATGTGCATGAGCGAATGTGCATCAAGTGCATATGTTAACATATGCACTTGATGTCTAGGTAATATGCACTTGATGCGTAAGTTAGGTTATATATTTAGAAGGTTATTTTTTTAAGTATCTAAAAGGTATATCATTTATAAGGTAATACACTTCCGGTCGTGCATTTATTTTTGCGACAGACTCCTGCACGCTAATCTTGCCAATTGATCTCAAAGGTGTTACAGTTTTAAAATAGAAAACAAAACGCCCTCAAACTGCCAGGTCGGAGGACGCTCTAATGTTTTCTATTTTTCGTAATATCGAATCCTAGAGTGGCTGCGCTCGTATGCATCAGGCCACTGTAAAGATTCTGCTCTTTTTTACAGACTTAGAACAATGATACCACAAAATCACCCGCGATCGCTACTAGAAAAGGTACTCGATCATCCTCATGGCTTTGAGATACTCCGTATGGTTTTGGAGTTACTCCGTATGGTTTCTGAGCTTGCTCCAAATGTTCAAGCACAGAAACCGCACACAATAGATGACTTGAATTCGGAAAAGCTTGAACTGATTGCCAAAGCCCAAGGGGTAGTCAAAGTCAGGGGCATACTTAACCCGCCAGACTTTGACCGCCTGAGTAATTACGAAATTTACAAATTCATAGCTAAGTTTGGACAAGCTCAATAGCTATGTAACCTTTCTGATGATTAGCACTCAGACAAAAACTTATCTGATCGCGAATCAGCCCAAACGCTAGGAATCTGGTAAAAAGTACGATCGCCCTTCCCATCCAAAAAATAGGAAAATGGTAAAAGGCGATCGCACTTCACCTAAATGCTTAATACGATCGCACTTTTTCCTGTTTTTCCTGCAAAAACTCTGCAAAGTCGCAGACCTGACGGGGTGACAACCCCGTCAAAAGCCCCACCAGTGGCGGATTTGCCCAACGTGAGGTAAAAAAAGATGGGGTC
>NZ_JAUBQQ010000143.1:0-2938 GCF_036701335.1 Microcoleus sp. Pol12B5
GTAGTTCTCAGTTTTAATAGGGTTTTATCTTGCTCTTGAGTGAGAAATACCCTTAATCTAGCGCCCATATATTGAGTGACCTCAGTAGACGTATTCTCTATGTTCACTTATTTTAACATAGTTGGGTTTTTTCTCGCCGACTTACTTACATGGTCTCTGACTGCTAGTTCAATGCTAGCAAAGTCTTTGAGTTGTTCTTTTGGTGTATTCTTGAGAAGTATGGCGGCAGCAGCCTGCAAATGTTCTTGTAAAATTTTACTTTCTTCGGCTGTCATCTATTTTTCCTGATATATTTTGTCCTATTTTCTCACACTTTCTGTCTGAGTATAAGTACTCATTGCATAACTGAGATGCTCCCAGTGGTGTTCGCTTTTGATGCCATCAGCACCCAAAAAAACAGCGACTGCAATCATTGACAGCCATAACGACTATATCGGTGCACTCAAAGGCAATCAGTCAGGCTTACTTGCAGCTGTAGTAGCCAATTTGCAACCACAAGCAACGACCCAACAAATCAATAAAGGGCATGGTCGCATTGAAAAACGCACCGTCAGCATTAGTCATATCCTTGATGGAATTCCCGATTTCCCTGGACTACAAACCTTGATTCGAGTTCAGTCCGAACGCCTTGTGCATCGGGCGACCATCTTTGAAGTCTCCACCGAAACTCGCTATTACGTTGCCTCATTTATCGATACGGTTCAAGCTTTTGCAGCACGAATTTGAGGGTACTGGGGCGTTGAGAACAAAGTCCATTATGTTCGAGACCTAACTCAAGGCGAGGATGCTTCTCGTATTCGCACTCCACCACTGGTGCAAATTTGGGCAATCGCCCGCAATTTTGCCCTCACTTTGTACCGAGATAACGGTTTTAATAACATGGCTCAAGCGCAACGAAGTGCTCGTTTTAATCTTAACACACTCAAAATCTTGTTCAGAATGAAATAGCCCTGGGGGTACAAAGTGTTGAGCCGGCAATTGGGGATGACTGCGACTAATTTGGCGTAGCTGTAATAATCGCACGGCGACGACCGCAAAAAACCCAAGTAATGTGACGCTTGGCATTGGCAGAATTTAATTGACGTTTTTCGATCACACAACCAGTTTTCAGGCACTTATGATATTCTTCAATCAACCAGCGACAAGCGTACCAGTCGAGTTGGATTAAGGCAGAGTTGGCATCTGTTAGAGGTACTGTTGTAAACAGAATCCATTCCAAATCACCCTCTACTGACCAAGCACGTATACACCAACCATTAATTGGCTGCTGTTTTCTTTCATTACCCGTCGCTGGCGGTTGAATTATTAACGGTGACCAAGCAACCTGTAAATCCACATCACGCTTGGGTTCGCCATTGCGACCACGTAGCACAATCGTTTTGAGTGCCATTGGTTTCAAGCTACGAGAAAATGCTTTAAGATATTCTTTTGTTGCGTCTGGTTTGGTAATTACACGATTTTGAGTGACCCGCAATAAACAGTACCAATGCAATGCCGTAGTACGTCGGATATATGAAAAGATATCGCTGCCTCGGTCCCCAACACTTACCCACATTGAATTAACGGCTGGTGCTTGGCCGATTGATTCGACCATCTCCGACCAAATTTCACCTTCGCTTTCGGTTCTGAGTAATTTCTGTGAAATGTTTTCAATTTCGAGATTTTGGGGCTGGTGACTGCGTACCCAAGGTATTTGTCCTGCCAGTCCCAGTATCTCTGGGTTTCCCGGCACTGGCACTACTGCCAAGCAATTATGCAGCATTATCCCTCGCCCTCTACCGTCGCCGATATGTCCTAACCCTTCTATGTTTCGTGCTTTTGTGTAATCTAGTTCTGATGTGTCCTGGATAAATAGGACAACCTTCTGCGAGCTGTTTTTGGCTCTTGCTTTAGTTGCAGTCGTATGTGGTTTAATCAACTCACTGTGAGTAACTTCTGCTTCTGCAAACAATCTGTAGGCTGCTCTGACTTCATTCCAGCCTTCCATGATATTGGGTAGACTTGCTGCTGGGTTCGCTCCGAGTGCTGCTCCTACGACTATCGCTCTGTCTGTACGACGACTATCCCCCAACTCGGCATCTCCCCACTGTTCAACAGCCCAAGTCTGGAGGTCTGTGAAATTACTCAATTTCATACTCTGACTCTAATACACCTCAGTTCCACTTTAAAATATGTTGGTAATGACAAGCTCTTAAATGAAGGGCAATTAATAATTAAATGGGGTCGCAAAAGCAAAAACAAGGGTAATGCTTGTATCACAGTTTAAATGTGCAACAGCTTATCAATCGTCGCCAAATATGTTGGGTACATCTCAAACGTGATTTTATTCAGATATCCGAACGGATTGGAGCGAGTGCAAAAATCGGCAAATCATTACTGGAACAGGAACAGGAGATTTTCAATCTCTAGTATCAATACCGGAATGACCAACTAACTCGTTCAGAATTAGAGCAAGTAGTTGAACCCATTCAGACTAAAATTTTGAGCCAATTGCGAGAAGCTGCACAATTAAACATCGGTGAGAACGAAAAAACACCCCTGGCTAAAACTGTGCGGACTTGTCGTAACTTACTGAAGCTGGAATCGGCTTTGTGGTTATTTATCACTGAAAATGGTGTTGAACCGACCAATAATGCTGCTGAGAGAGCAATTCGCCCGGAGGTGATTTGGCGACGGACTAGTTTTGGGTCTGATTCGGTGACTGGTAGTTTTTTTGTCTCTCGGTTGCTCACTGTTGTCTCTTCACTCAAGCTGCAAGAACGTAATATTTTTGATTTCCTAGTTGAGTCTGTCGTGGCTACTGGTTCTGGTGATGTCCCACCCTCTCTTCTGCCAAGTTAAACCCCTGAACTTCTACATGATAAGCTGTTCAGCATTTAAAACGCATCTTGCATAGTATAATATGATGATATTTAGAAGAACTCAATGCCTACTAAAA
>NZ_JAUBQQ010000144.1:0-2914 GCF_036701335.1 Microcoleus sp. Pol12B5
AATTATTAATACATTACCTAAAATTTCAGGATGTTCCCGTTCCGGCAGTATTCATACCTTGATTCAGCAACGCCGAACTTCCGATGTCTGAAGTCTACCGCCGCATTAGTTTTCAAGGGCGATCGGGTGACACTTCTAATGAAAGTTAACAATGCTTTTGCTGCACTCTTCTCAATTTCTACATCAATTGCCTAAAAGCATTCACCGCATCATATTGATCTGCTATTCGCGAATAGAACTCTAGGGCTCGCAAATCCAGGACTTGCAACTAATCAGCTAGTAATATAGAGATAACTTCTAGGAGGCTATAAATATGACAAGCATACCTAACGAACAAACAGCTATCATCCGTACAGAAAGAGGACTAGCGATGGCCGGTGCGCGCATCACTATCTACGACATCATGGACTATGTGACGGCTCAATATCCGCCTAAGTTGATCGGGGGATTATTTGAGCTTACAGAGGAACAAATTAACGCAGCTTTAGCTTATATTGAGGCAAATCGGGCTGAGGTTGAAGCCGAGTATCAAATGGTTCTTAAGGAATCTGAATAACTGCGGCTGTACTATGAAGAAAAAAATCGCGATCTCAATGCTCGGATTGCCGCCCAGCCACCAAGACCGGGAACAAAAGCTGCTTGGGAAAAACTGCGAGTGGCTAAGGCAAAATTCAAGTCTGAGCTATAGTTTTTTATACTAAAGTATAATAGAGTTAATGTATCATTAAATCCTTAAATACTATGATCTATGTAGTGTTTTAAAAGTGATACCCATGTTAAAAGAATTAAAAACCATTACTCTTGCAACTTTTCTGGTATTAGGAACAGCTAAACTGGGTTCTACTGCACCTCTCCCAAGTCCTAATAATCAAGGGGATTATATGGGAAGAGCTTATCATACTTATTGGGAAGTAGTAGATCCAGACCCAAATGGGTTAAATTGTCGCATGACAAATTCTTCTTTTGAAGAACTTATGCGTGCTGACAACCGCACTCCATTTGATTTTTTTAATTGGTCTTTAGTTGGTGTCTTAAAACAGGGACAGCGTTTTGAAAGCTTTCCTAGTAATGCTGCTGGTACTTTCAACGATACCAGGGGTTTACCTTGGCTTTTTGTAGGAAAAAACTACGCTACTGGTGGGGTGCAACGTTGTTTCGTTCGCGCTAATAGTCAATTTGTCAAACCAGTACAGATGTCATCGACTCGCGTACAACCCCAAGCGAGTAAACCGCTTACAAGTTCCACAGCACTACCGATGAAGCTTGGTTTTGACGAAGGATTTGGATCGATTGTAGTACCAGAAAGTGATACCACAGCATCGGCCTATGGAGGACGCTTAAGGCGATATGATGTTCACATTGCTAAAATGTTTGAAGTCACTCACTTTATGTGTCAGGAGGGGACTTTAACACCCGGTATTACATGGAATTACGAGGCTGGAGGTGGCACGATTAATATGGGAAGTTTTGAAATAACCTGCCGACTTGCTAATCAAATAGTTAGTGCCTATGGTTTAGGTAAATCGGAACCTACGAATGTGAGTTTTTCTGGTGGTGAAGTCGGTCGCCCCGATGTCAGAAGTTTCAACATTCCCATCCTAGATATTACAGGTGATAAAGTACCACGCTGGGTGAGTTTTGTGCAGGGATTTCAGCCAGTGAGGAGATAGGGCGAACACAGATAATATGCTCTACTGTCACTTAGAGCAATGTACCTTAATAAAATAGTTGAGAGGAGTTTATGAATATAGATGAAAACGAACTGAAACAACTTTATGCAGAAGGCCGAAGAGATTTTCATGGTTGTGACTTAAGGGATGCTGATTTGACAGAAATTGATCTGAGCTTTGCTAATCTAAGTGGTGCAAATTTGAGCAATGCAAACTTAAACTATAGCAACCTGAGCTATACTAATCTAATAAGCGCTAAATTAAGGGGAGCCTCTCTTCAAGAGGCTAATCTGAAATGGTCAGATATTATTTATGCAGACTTGAGAGATGCAAATCTTGAAGGAGCAGACCTAGATTGGGCTAATCTTAGAGGCGCTAACCTTACCAATGCTTACCTAAAAAAAGTAAAAAATATCGAAAGGGCTGATATAACCGATGCTATAGGATTATAAAAACCCGAACAAATCATTCGGAAAATAGAAGAAAAGAATATATATCAGCTAAATTTATTTTTTCCAGAAGACAGAGTTAGAGCCGATTACAGAAAACAAAAAAATGAACCAAAGTATCAAGAGAGTTTTAATAAAAAAACTCCAGCAGCTTTATGGCCAAATATTTCAATACATACTAAAACACAGGGAATTCTGGCACAGATAGGACAAGAATTAGGTCATAAAGTATGGATTGCTGGAAACGATCACTCAAAGGACTATATATTCGGAGAGCATAGATTGCGGGACAATACTTGCGAGGACTCTAGGCTCGGTAAACTTAAAGAGTTAACAATGGAAGAATTCCCTGTTGGTGGGTTAGACAAAAAGGTTGAAAAAATTAGTAAATTAATTGATGTAATATGGCTAGATACTCAGTTTAAAATAGTAGCATTATTTGAAATTGAATGTACTACTGCTATCCACTCTGGGCTATTGCGTATGGGTAATTTTGTGGCTAATGTCAAATTAAATCCCCTAACATTGATCGACCCCAATTTTCCCATTTATATCGTAATTAGTAAAAAACGAAAGATGCATTTACAAACCCAATTGTCTCGACCCATATTTCAATATCTTGAATTGCACAAAAGTTGTAAAGGTATTTATATAGAAGATATAGAGAGAGGTTGGGAAACTATTATCAAGCAAGGAATAGACCCAAATATTATTGATAGGTAACCGTTCAGGGGGTGCGCCTGGGGCGCACCACCCTAAGAGGAGTTGTAAAGAATTTGGGGAGAAAGGCGGGCG
>NZ_JAUBQQ010000079.1:0-27087 GCF_036701335.1 Microcoleus sp. Pol12B5
TCTAATTAACTCATAATTTTGCCTGGAATATCATTCTACTATGTATTTGTGTAATTAATTCTGTGTAACTACTTATCTGATTAAACCGTTCTCGGCGCGTGAACTGCTGGCAAGGGTAGAAGCAAGTTTGAAGCTGGCACGGCTGCGGCAGGAAGCCACTGTGCGAGAGCGAACCATTCTGGGGCGCGTAACCGATGCGTTTATGGCAATGGATCTCGACTTTCGCTTAACCTACGCTAATGAAGCCGCACAACGAGTGTCGCGAACTCCCCTAGAAGCAATGCTGGGCAAAACGATGTGGGAAGCCTTCCCAGGCACGATCGGCAATCAGTTTGAAGTCCAGTATCGCCGATCGCTCAGCGAGCAAATCGCGGTGGACTTCGAGGAATATTATGCTCCGTTTGATTTGTGGGTTGATGTTCGCGTTTATCCTTCACCGACGGGGTTGTCTCTTTTCTTTCGGGATATCAACGATCGCAAAAAAATTGAGCAGGAACGGGAACGGTTTCTGGCCGTCGGTTCGGATTTGCAAGTGATTACGGGCATAAACGGGTATTTCCACTGGGTCAGCCCAACCTTTGAACGAACCCTCGGCTGGACACCAGACGAAATGACATCCCGCCCCTGGACTGAGTTTGTCCACCCAGAAGACCTCAGCCCCTCCATTGCAGAAACCGATAGTCTGTTCTCGGGTAACGAAACCTTTACGTTTGAAAACCGTTACCGCCACAAAGACGGTTCCTATCGCTGGTTTCTCTGGAATGCCCAGCCGTACCCAGAAGAACAAGTGATTTACGGCGCTGCCGTTGATATCACCGATCGCGTGCGCGTTGAAAACGAGCGCCAACGGGCGGAAGCAGCCTTGCGTGAAAGCGAGGAGCAGAGTCGGAATATTCTGGAGAGTATTGGTGAAGCATTCTTTGCCGTGGATGAAAACTGGCGGTTCACCTACGTCAATCAATTCGCCCAAACCTTGCTCGATCGCATTCCGGGTGATTTGATTGGCAAGAATTTATGGGAAGAATACCCAGGACTGATTGGCAACGAGTTGGAGCCGATCTATATGAGCGCAATGCGCGATCGCGTGCCTGCATCAATTACGGCGTTTTATCCCGACCACGATCGTTGGTACGAACTCCGCACCTACCCTGCGGCAAAGGGAATCACCGTTTATTTCAGGAATGTCACCGATCAAATTCAAGCGGAAGCAGCCCTGCGCCAATCGGAGGAACGCTATAGAACGCTGTTTGAGTCGATCGATGAAGGCTTTTGCATCATTGAAATGCTGTTTGATGCCAATGACACGCCGATCGATTACCGCTTCTTAGAAACCAATCCGGCGTTCGAGCAACAAACGGGACTTCGACAAGCCGCTGGTAAAACGGCGCGTCAGTTAGTCCCCGATCTTGAAGACCACTGGATTAAGATTTACGCTCAAGTCGCCCTGACAGGTGAAGCTGTTCGGTGGGAGAATGGCTCTGAAGCAATGAACCGTTGGTTCGACGTTTATGCCTGCCGCACCGGGCAGCTAGAAGCGCGAAAAGTTGCCGTCGTGTTCAAAGATATTAGCGATCGCAAGCGCATCGAAGCCGAACGAGAACAACTCCTACAACGAGAACAAACCGCACGGGAAGCCGCGGAAACCGCCAACCGTATCAAAGATGAGTTTTTGGCGGTGCTATCCCATGAATTGCGATCGCCCCTCAACCCGATTCTCGGCTGGTCGAAGCTGTTGCAGCAAAACAAACTGGGCGCTGCAAAAACGGCTAGCGCCCTTGCCTCGATCGAACGCAACGCCCAACTCCAGTTACAACTGATTGATGACCTGCTCGACATCTCCCGCATTCTGAGCGGCAAACTGAGTTTGAATCGGATGTCCGTTGATTTGAATAGGGTGATCTCGGCCGCGTTGGAAACCGTTCGGCTAGCAGCCGAAGCCAAGTCGCTGGAAATTCAAACAAGCTTTTCACCCGGCATCGGAATGGTAATGGGCGATTCCGGGCGCTTGCAGCAAGTAATCTGGAATCTTTTATCCAATGCCGTGAAATTCACCCCTCAAGGCGGGCAAATTAGCGTTAGGTTAACCCAAACTGCAAGTTATGCCCAGATTCTTGTCACCGATACAGGAAAAGGCATCAATCCTGAGTTTCTGCCTTATGTGTTTGAGCATTTTCGGCAAGAGGATGGAGCCATAACTCGTAAATTTGGGGGTTTGGGACTGGGGCTGGCGATTGCACGTCAAATTGTGGAATTGCACGGCGGCAAAATTTGGGTTGAGAGTAGGGGTGAAGGACGGGGAGCCAGCTTCACCGTTGAACTTCCCCTTTTGCATACCGCGAATATGCTTGAAGAAGTTGCCGATACAACAGAAGCTCGATGGGACGATCTTCACCTGGCCTCTGTGCGCGTGTTGGTTGTGGATGATGAACAGGATTCACGCGAGTTTGTGGCATTTGTAGCGGAACAAGCCGGAGCCAAAGTGACTGCCGTTGGGTCTGCGATCGAGGCACTGCAACTGCTCTCAACCACACCCTTCGATATCCTCCTGTGCGATATCGGAATGCCAGATATGGATGGCTATATGCTAGTGCGGCAAATGAGATCTCTACCACCAGAGCTGGGCGGGCAAATTCCGGCGATCGCCCTGACTGCCTATGCTGGAGACTTTAATCAGAAACAAGCTCTTGCTGCGGGGTTTCAACATCATGTTGCAAAACCTGTCGAAGCGAATGAGTTAGTCAAAGCAATGCTGAAATTGCCTCTGAGACTGCACCGCTGAGTCCGAATTTTAATAGATTGTCGATCGCCCACAATCTATTAAAACCCGTCCCCACAACTGAATTATGACTCTTGAATCCTGAATTTTTTATTCTTAAAAGTTTTGAGTTTTGAATTAAAGATTCTTTAACTTAAAACTCAAAACTTTTTTCCCTTAATCAACTTATCAATCCCGGCTGTGAGTAGCTCCATTCGGCAAAATCGCCCCGCCCAAAGCTGCTTCATTCAAATTATCAACATTCAAGCTGGCCCCAATCAAATTAGCCTCCGACAAATTAGTTCCTGTCAAATTCGCCCCTGTCAGAGAGCTCAGCAGTAAACCCGCTCCCGACAAATTGGCGTGACTCAAATTCGCCCCCCGCAAATCCGCTTCCAGCAAGCTAGCACCTGCCAAATTTGCACCGCTCAAGTTAGCTCCCCGCAAAGAAGCTTTGTTCAAATTCGCAGCCCTCAAATCAGCATTGTGCAGAATCAAACCATTTAAATTAGCTTTACTCAAATTAGCTCCCTGCAAGTCGGCACCGCTCAAATTAGAACCATTGAGATTGGCCGATTGCAAGTCAGCGCCGCTCAAGTCAGCACCGCTCAAATTAGCAGCGCTAATAGAAGCCTCCCGCAGACTTGCTTCGCTCAAACAAGCCCCAACCAAATTGACGCCGCTGAGATTTCCGCGATTGAGATAAGCCCGGGTTAAAGTTGCTCCGCTCAGATTTGCCCCGGTCAAATCTACCTCGCTGAGAATCGCTCTCGTCAGATTTGCTCTACTTAAGTCAACCCCGCTCATAATTGCTCGGCTCAGCGTCGCCCCGCTCAAATTAGCCTCCGTTAGTTTTGAGCCGCTTAGCAAACAAGCTCCTACTAAACTCGCTCCCGTCATCACAGCTTTGCTCAAGTCAGCCTGAGACAATATTGCTCCGCTGAGATTTGCCCCGCTAAAATCTGCAGAGATCGCCACAGTTCCAGTTAAACTAGAACTCCCCAGGTTAGCTTCAATTAATTTCGCCTTAGACAAATTGGCCCCGCTCAAGTCGGCGGCGTTTAAATTAGCTCCAATCAGTTTGCTTCTAATTAAGTTGGCACCTTTCAAATTAGCGTTGCTCAAATTTGTTCGACTAAGATTAGCTTCACTTAAATGAGCTGCAATGAGGTTAGCTCCTCGAAAATCTCGTTCCCCGTTTCTATGTCTAATTAAAAGTTCATCGGCACTTAAAAGTTCAGTGAAATTCATAAAAAAAATTGAGTGAGTTTCCTTAATTTCTCGATGTTCTATGTTGTGTGAAAGTTTCTACTATCGTGTTTGCCAGTCAGTTTTTAAAACTTAAACTGCCACCTTGACAATTGTCAAAACTGCTTGATTTCTACCATCACCCTGCTCACCTAGTTATAATGTACGAAAATAAACCTGGTTCTGGTATAATCTGATGAGGTTTGCTAGCGCGGAAGTTATTAAAAAAAACGCATTTCTAGCCGCCTGTAAGTCCTGTAAGTATTATTTTGCTAGTAATTAGTTGGCGGTTGATATGAGTTGTTAATAATTAGTTGTATTTGTACTAACTGTAACCACTAAATATTACCTGCTAACTCTTTACCAAAATACCGAGAAGTTGTCGATCGATCTTGTCAAGGTCGATCGAATATTTGGGGTATTGGGGGTGGCATCCGCACCGCATTCTGACCCGAAAATTTGCCAGTACAGGCGATCGAATTTATGAGTGCAATCAAGAAAGAAGATATCGGAGCTTCAACCCCTAATGCCTTCTAAATAAGTGCTTTCTACCTTCGATGAACCCGGACGGCAGCGCCAGGCCAGCTCAGCTAGTGTCACCTCCCCCCACTGTGCTCCGTGCCAGTGAAAACCAACAGGAAGGCTGTTTCCCTCGGCGTGCTGAGCGAGTCGCCGGCGAAGCAAGCAATACGCTGTGCTGAGCCTGAGATTGCGCGAAAAAATGGCTCGCGAGTCGTTCCCCTATTCCCGCGCTGCTGTGCTTGCTGTTAATGTTTTCTTGATCCATGAGCGCTTGCGGTTCTAATTTACAGAACACTCGACACCAGACGCGCTCCCGGACATAAAAGCTGTTCCTGGGCTTCTCAAATGCTTCTCTGAGGCATTCCCAGAAAAACTGTATTCATGCCGCAGGTCTTGCCAACAGCAATTGGGCTGCTACAGCCAAGCAATGACCAGCCTAAGTCTGGCGGGAAAGCGACGACAATATTATTCTAATAGTTGCCGACCACTGCATGCCGTACTCGGCGCGCGGGACTGGCTACTTCACCTGTATAAGTTGCTGAAATTAGCTACCCATAATTAAAGATAGTCGCTCTTTGACTAACTGGGCAATATCTGTCGTAATTTAGGTCATTAAATTTGATAATACTGCGGGGTTTAAAATCTAGCAGTAGTGAGTGTTACAGACTAAAAAACCGCTGCTGATTTCTGCTGTAAAAATTCAGGGAGCCGATCGATCCACTGGTGGAAAGCCCACCTTGCCAATCAAAATTAAACTTTTGACAGGTGGCTTTTTGAAGTTTCCAGAACAAAACAAAAGCCGGCTTTCAGAGAAAAAGCCGACTTTTGAGATAATTTTACCGACGAAGCGTAAAACCCCTAGCTCGCCGCTGTTGGTTGGATCACTTTCCATAATCCTAGTGCGCGAGTGCGACTACCCTGCAGAAAGTAGAAACAATACCCAAACAAAGTCTGAATTATTAAACCCGACGGTGGCCTGTCACGCCCTGATTGGGATCGTAAATATCAGCCGTAGTATCAACGCCGGGAGTGCCAGGAGCGCCGTAATCAGCCCGAGCACTATCTACGCTGGGATAGTCGTAGGTGTTCCAATGTTGAATACCTCCGCGACTCAGAATGCTTTCGGCTTGAGCGACTTCTGTTTCGCTGCCGTCAACCAGTACCAAGTAATCTCCCCTTGCCACGCGATCGTTGTATGCTCTAGCTTCCTCTTCAGGAATTCCCATACCGACTAAAGCTCCGATCAAACCGCCTGCTGCCGCACCCAAAGCCGTACCGGCGAGTGTAGTGGCGATCGCCGTAGCTGAGGCTCCTGCCAGCATAATCGGCCCGATGCCCGGAATTGCCACTAGGCCCAGACCTACCAACAAGCCTGTCAAACCGCCCAAAGTACCACCTGTGAGTGCGCCCTTTGTGGCCCCTTCATCAGATTTGTTGTCCGTGCTGTCGTGCACGTCAATGCCTGCGATGTCCCCTTTCGAGTCAGCATCCTTAGCGATGACCGAAACCCGATTCATGTCGAAACCGGCAGTTCTCAGTTCTCCCAATGCGTGTTCCGTCTCGCGGCGGGTTGAAAATACTCCCACGGCGCGCTTCTGGCGGCCCGAAGCTCTGCGGCCAGTGTCTGCAGGCACATCGTAAATGCCCCAATCATGAATGCCTCGCACAGTCATAATTCCTTCGGCTGTGGCAAGTTCGGCATCTGTTCCTTCTACGAATACCAAATATTCTCCACGGGAAACACGATCGTTATAAACTTTAGCTTTTTCTTCTGGAACTCCTAAGCCGACCAAACCGCCGACCAAACCGCCTGCTGCTGCCCCAATCGCCCCTCCGATTACAGTATCTGCCAGCAGAGTAGCGATCGCACCCCCCGCCATCACCGGGCCAACTCCCGGAATCGCTAGCGCTCCAATGCTTCCGAGTAACCCAATCAAACCCCCCGTCACGACTCCCGCTGTCGCGCCTGCTTTTGCGCCGCCGCCCACTTTGTCGTCGGTGCCCTTACCAGTACCAGTGCTAGCGCCGGCAATTTCGCTGCGATCGAGATTTTCGCCAACTACCGAAACTTTATTCATCGGAAACCCGGTACTTTGCAGCTCCATCAGGGCTAGTTCCGTATCTCGGTAATTAGAAAATGCTCCTACAGCTCGCTTGTGTTGACCTAAAGCCATTTTTTTTCTCCTGAAAAATATACTACTTTTACACAACCACAGAATTTATGCTCTGCCATCAATCACATTTAGTCATTTTTTCCCAACAATTTTCATCGGTCGCTGGGAATAACTTCCCGCTCTATCTTCAGGTTGGTTCCCAACTAATTCTCTGGGAGGGTAAATAGGAAATTGGGAAGGGGAATTTGCAGGTGTTGCGCGAGTTTTGAGTGCGTGAATTTAAAATTCAATTTAAACTCTTTAACTTAAAACTCCGATCTCCCTAGAGAGTCACCTAAGCGTTGCAATCCGCTCCGCAAGCAATCTTACAATGCCAAACTTTACCCTCTTCCCTCAGACTTCTCTCCTAGATAACTACATCCTTCTTCCTTATTTCCCTCGGAATTCTTCCTTCCAACTTATTGATTGCTGCTAGGCGATGCGGGAGCAGCGGGGGCGACAACAGCCGTAACATTGACATCTTTAACACCCTTAATCTCTTTAGCTAGTGGCTCAATTTTAGCTAAATCAGTTTGATTGGGGACTGTGCCACCTACGGTGACAACCCCGTCTTTTGCGTCAACAGTTAGCTGACCTTTAGTGATGTTTACTTCTAACTTGGAGCGTACTTCACTTTGGAGGTCGCCATCGGCTCTTATTGCATCGCCACCAGTCACATTGTTGCGCTGTTCTCTTGCCCTGATATCAGAATTTGCTTGGTTTTGGCGAATCTGGCTAGTGGCGTCACCCTGAGTTTTTTGAACTGTCTCGGCTGGGGGCGAGCTAGTGGTATTTCCTGTGGCAGAATTAGGAGAATCAGCGCTAGTTTTAGCTCCTTCGCTGCAAGCAGCAGCTCCAAATAACAGGAGACCGCTCAGGATAATTGGTGTTAGTTTGTTCATAATATATTAATACCCTCCGGGTAAGCTTTCGATGAGGCTGACTTGGTTGAGCCAGATGGGAGCCAGATGGAGCAAGACAGCATCTTTGTTTATGCTTTCTGATTTTTGCTTTCGGCGATTTAAAAATCCTTATATCAAATATATAAATTTGAGCAAGTATCTACATCGCTCCACGGGTGTAAAATTAATCTATATCGTTAGATAGAGTACAAAAAATACAATAAGGTATTAAGTCAAATTTAGCTTAATGGAGTTTTGGCCAAATTATTACTCAAAAACCCGGTTGATGGCGACCTTTTTTGTTACCAAAGCCACTATTTTCCTAAACACCGAGTTGCCAAGCGTAAGTTTTATTAATAAATTCGATCGCCATTCCCAACTTATTTTTCTCTCTTCCCTGGAACCAGTGATTTATTCGCTCAACATCTCTCCGTTAAATCTGTTAAATCTCATACACTACTCATTGCCAAACTTCCTGCTTCAAAACAAACGAAAAGAGTCGAGAAATTTTTGAGCATTTTCTGGTTCTGGAGTAGTGGCAACCAGCCCATAAACGCGCGTTTCCACCAAATAAACTTGACCTACACCTACAGGTTCAGTGGGAGAAAGTGGCTGAAACTCAAATTCTTTTCCCGGATAGCCTCCGAGGGAAATATCCCGTACTTGCAAGACTTTAGCATTCGCTGCCACGACAAAAAAATCAACGGCATTATTTAAAGTAATTCTGATATTATTGATATTATTGTTCCTCAGCCGAAAATCTAGGTCAAAGTATTGAAGCAAATAAGTTTCTTTGTTTTTTAATTTCGATCGGTATGTATGAGCAATAATTTGATTTGAAAAAATTTCGGAATTAATTTTGGGATTTGCCGGCATATCGATCGCAAACTGACCCATCGCTGAGCAAAATGGCTGCCACTCTGGCGCCTGAATGGCTGTCCGCAGCGGGGCTGGTTGAGATGCAGCGGGACGGGCAAACTTGACAGGGTATGAAAGTAATGTAGCAGTAACTAGGAGTAAATACAGAAATTTCATTTGGGTAAAAATTATATATGCCCGATCGATCTGCGCTAGCCTAGAAATATATCCGCAAAGGGGGGATTTATGCTGAATATTATATTTACTCAACGGCGAGGCAACTCTCAAGGACGCTCTAAAATCACTAAAACCAATAAAACCAATATACTCGCTGCTGTAAATACTTGGCTGGCTGTGTGTCTCCTGGCTGCGGTCACAGGTTGTGCAAACAGCCCCAACAGCAAGGCACTCGAAGAATCATTAGCCGCGGATCCGAAATTAAAACAAAATCCAGTGGTTTTCTCTTCCCCGCCACCAGCGACAGCAATTGAGACAAACTCTATCGCCAAACTTCCTCCCGATTTTCCTACGGAGATTCCACTCTATCCTAATGCTGAGTTAATCGAAGTTAGTGGGCAAACAGATTCGTTGCCAAAAAATGTGCGGCTGCGCTGGGAGAGCACAGATCCGATTAATTCGGTTCAGAACTTTTACTCTACAGAGTTTGGGCGTCGCAACTGGGAAATAGTCAGCCGCCCCACCGCCGAGGGACAAGGTTCTTTGGTAGCAACGCGAGATAATTTGCGGGTAACAGTGTCGCTTTCTCCTACTCAGAAAGTAGGGGGTTCTACAGAATTTGCGATCGACTACAGCAAAGACAGCCCAGAAATTGCCACCAGTCCCCAACCTAACAATTCCGAGTCTAGCGCATCTCCAACCGCTTCACCAAATTCATCTAATTCAGAGGGAACTACTCCAACACCATCCGCGTCGCCAAAATCAGCACAAGTTAGCCAACAAGACGGCCAAATTCCTCAACAGTTGCGGCAGTATGTGGCTGATTTAAGTCAGTTGGAAGTGCTAAAAGTGCGAGCGACAGAAAATGCTAATTTAGAAACAGCCAGCACTTTGCCCAAACCCAACAAAGTTGTCACTCGCCGCGAATACGCCCGCTGGTTAGTAGCAGCTAACAATCAGATTTATGCTAGCCGTCAAGCCAAACAAATTAGATTAGCAGTAGACTCTAGCGAACCAGCTTTTTCTGACGTACCCAAAACTGACCCGGATTTTTCAGCTATTCAAGGTTTAGCAGAAGCCGGTGTAATTCCGAGTTCGCTTTCTGGAGAAACTAAAGATGTGAAATTTCGTCCGGATGCACCTTTAACTCGCGAAACAATGATTCTCTGGAAAGTACCTTTAGATAGTCGTCAAGTTTTACCGACAGCTAACATTGACGGGGTGAAAGAAAAATGGGGTTTTCAAGATGCTTCTAAGATTGATTCCCAGGCATCGCGGGCAGTTTTAGCTGATTTTAACAATGGAGATTTGGCGAATATTCGCCGCGTTTTTGGTTTTACTACTCTGTTTCAGCCGAAGAAATCAGTCACTCGCGCCGAAGCTGCTGCTAGTTTGTGGTATTTTGGCGTTCAAGATCAGGGATTGTCTGCTAAAGATGCCCTGGAAGCAAAGTCTCCACCTGCTGAGTAGAGTTTTTTTGGGGTGGTTAAAAGTTTTGAACACAGCATCTACTTACCAATACCCAAGAAACCGGGTTTTTTCTCTGTAAGCAAACCCGGTTTCTGCGTCCCAAACTGCCGAAATTTTACCAAATTTTGATTAATCGGCGTGCGATCGCCTGCAACAAAAATTGGAGCTTGAGTTTCTAGAATTTCTGTGAATATGGCTGACCCAGAAACCGACTTTTATCTAGGAAAATGCTCAGTAAAATGCGAGGCATATCTGGTGAAAAAGCGCGTTTCTTTTCCTCTGGGGGAGTTATCGTAAAAAACCTTTTGCTAAATTATACATCGGCTTTTCTTCCTTGTGGCCTACCCTAGGGGATAGATTTTTTTTGCTTTAATCTTAATTCCTGTATCCTGCCATACAACCGCTGCATTGGGGGGCAAATTTTATAGATATTTCAACCAACACTGTTTTTAAAACTCTCAGTAGGATTCCGGATGCCGCAGCGGCCTTAACGATAAATGAACAAGAGTGTTTGAACTCTTGGAGAGCATTTTTTAATGTACGATATTACCTTATTTACCCCGCAAGACATGGCTAAATGCAGCTTAGTCCTGCGCCACTTAGGTAGAAATACTGCTAGTATGGAAGCCAGCAGCCAGAAGATTGTTAACTATATTTACCGACATTTTTGCAATTCGCAAACTGGAGAAAATTCCTGTGCCTTAGTGCGTTTGTTCAAAACTCATCCCTACGGGGAATTAGAAGACTCCTTGCAACAATCCGCCCGCCGCTTGATGAAGGGAAATTCCCCCACCGCCGACATGAAATGTTGGACTCTGCTAGCAGCTGCAGGCCCTGAACCGCAGTGGAATTCTCGGCACACAGCAGCAGAAAATACAGCTATTCCATTAGTTAGCACAAAATTAGTGGCTCAAATGCCAGCGATTGCAGAAATAATCCGGCAGTTCGGTTTAGACATTCCTACATTCCTTGGAATTGAGCGAAAAAGGTTCCTGCAATTAGAGCCTGCAGTATTAAATATTTTTCACATATCAGAGGCAAAAGGCAGCCTCTTTATTCCTGAGCAAAATTCCTTAATTATCCCCTACCACGTCAAGTCTGTCTTAGGATTTGGGGGACTTCTGCCGTCAGGAAGTGTGTTTGCGGTAGTGATGTTCCTGAAAGTTAAAATTCCCCACAACACTGCTGAAATGTTTAAAGATTTGGCACTTAGTGTCAAAACAGCATTGTCCATGCCCGACAAAAAAAGTGTTTTTGAGTATTCAGAAAACCCTCCAAGCTTTGTTACAAATAACAATATTTACGAAACCCAATTACTTGAATATCAAGTGGCTAATCTGATGCAATTGCTGGACTTTTCTGAACAAGAAATGCTCAGACAAGCCACTCGCTTGCAACAGACTATTGACAATTTACAGTGCGAACTAGCCGAATACAAAAATAAGGAACAAGCTTTGAAAGTAAGCCAGAATTCATTTACAGGCATCCTCAATATTCCCAAAGATGCTATTTTGCGCGTAGAAGAAAATCAAGGAATTCAGCATTTTAATCCAGGGGAAGAACAGATTTAAACCAAGCTCTGTGTTTAGCAAACCGGTTTATCAAATAAACCAAGTTATTGCGGTGTTTGTTGAGTAAATTTTGTTTTTACAGGAAGGAGTGCGGACATCCGGCTTGCTGTATATACATCTAAGTAAGTCGGTAGAAAAAAATCAAGGTAAATAAAGTAATGTTAATATCCGTTACTCAAAATAATACTACAATGATGCTGAGAGCGTGAGAAAGATTTTATGCACGTAAACTACTAAGAAAGGATTGATTTAACCTCAGAGGAGTTAAAAATAATTTTGTCGCAGCGCCGTGAACTATAATTAATCGACCAAAAATTCCGATAGCGAGATTGATTAAAGGCTGAAGATAGCTAAAGCCTTACAGATGTAGTGAAGTTAAATAAATTTTTAATAAAATTGAAAAAAGTCAAAAGTAAGAAAGCCAAAAGTAAAAACAAGTTTTTTTACTTTTGGCTTTTGACTTTTGACTTTTAGCACATCCAGTATTCAACTCAAAACTCTTAAAGTGCTGCTGCCGCCCTGCGGTTGGCAACAATCAGGTTAGCCTGATATTCTGCGGCTTTTTGCTGAGCCTTTTGATAGTTAGGGCTGGTTGACGGTACGGCTCTCATGAGCTTAACCGCTTGCTGCCACTGGCTTGCTACTGCGATCCACTCATTTTGAGACTGAGCCGTCTGCGCCGAAATTGCTGCCTTCTGAGCTGTGTTAACGGCTTCTCTCCAAGAGTCAGGCTTGGGCGCGGCGGCTTTTGGTGGAGGAGAAGCTGGAGCTGGGCTTGCTGGCGCAGCAGTCGGAGCGGGTTTTGCGGCAGGGGAGGCTGCCTGTGGGATGCCCGGAGAGGCGGCGGTCGAGGATGCAGCGGCTTTAGACGCGGGAGATGCGGGTTTCGGGGAGGGGGAAGTAGCTACGGGGGCGATGGGTTCTGGGTTAGAGTCGCCGAAGGGGAAAGTTTTAGTAAAGAAAAGCCCTGCGATCGCCGCCAGAGGTACTAAGATACCCACAGGTATTACCCATTTGGGAAATTGTTTTTTCGGAGGCGGGGCTTGATCTTCGTCTTCGTCTTCGTCTTCCTCGTCGTCATCTCGATCGAATTCTCCTTCTTGATAATAGTCTTCGCCTTCGGGCTCGACATCATCTAAACCTACAGAGTCGTCAGGCATTCCACTATCCAAGGGGTAAGGCATTGAATCCGCAGGCATCAGATCAATTTCATCTTCCCACGTAGGCTCACCGTCACCTGTTCGACGCCCGTAAACCTTTACAGTGTGAATTGATTCAAGTCCCAGCTTCGTCATGCCGGTGCGGATGAAATCGACCAATACCATTTGATCCGGTACTTTGTCTGCCTCCAGAATTATGTGGAGGCAGCCGTTGTCCCGCGTCACATCGGCGTTGATGCCTTTGGGTTTGAGTGTACGGTTGATGCTAGATGCGATCGCTTTTGGATCGCCTTGCTTGAGCAGTTCCCGCGGGTTCTGTTGTGTCATGGGTAGCGCTCTTTTTTTGGGGGGGGTGGAGAGCCGGCAAATAATATTAACCGATCGGCATTCGGCGGACAATATTTATTTACCACATTAACTTCTACTTTGGCATTCTAAGAGTATTTCTAGTATCTATTGACCTTTTGCCCCGCGATCGGGCATCAAGCACATAGCCGAAGAAAGAAATTTGTTATAAAAATTTACAGTAAAGCGCCGCTCCTGTGCTCTGTCGCGCATCAGCGAAACAAGCTAGAAAGTTCTATAACTTTGGTTTGCAGGGTTGAGATTTCTTCTCGGCCCCGTTTTAAAGAAGCTTCTAACTCTAGGAGCAAAGGCAAACTTTTTTGCAGTTTTTCTAAGCTGGCATTCTTGACTTCTTGCCGAAAATAGTATACTCGTTTCGGATTGCCGAGATCTAGAGCTTGAGCAATTTTATCATCGCGATCGCCCGCTTGGATCATCGCCTTTACCCACAGCCAAATCCGAAATTTACCAGTCAAGCCAGCCACAATTCTCAAACCAGGCTCGCTGCGGCCAGTTAAGCCTGCCAGTAAATCCAAAGCGGCGGAGGTATTGCCCTCGCGAATCGCATCGGCTAGCTGGAAGGTATTTTGGGCGTGACAGTGTACCAGTGCTGCCACTTCCTCCGGGTTCAGAGGTTGGCTGCGGTTGCCGGCAAACAGTCGCAATTTTTCCAGTTCGCTGTATAGCCCGCGGGTATCGCTGCCAATGGATTCGGCCAAAAGTTCGATCGCTGTGGCGGTCAATTTTACGTTCATTTCGCCCGCGACTTGGCGCACCCGCTGGGCTAATTCTTTGTCATTCCAAGGCGGAATCGGTGAAAATTCCCGCACTTGGGCGGCGGACTGGGAAATTAACTTGGTAGATTTGAGCCGGCTGTCGGGTTTTTTGACGGATGTTAACAGCAACACGGTGGTGTCGGGAATCACCGGCAGCGTCCGTTCAAATTGTGCTAACAGTTCTGGAGAACACTGCTGCGTTACAGTAGTATTTGCCAGCCAGACAAAACGGCTACCGGTACCGAAGGGGGGCGTTAAGGCTCGATCGAGACCTTCGACCACAGTTCCGGCGGAATCGGCAATAATCTTGTCATAGTTAAAACTAGCCCAGTTGGGGTCGAGGACTGAGGAGCGCAAACTTGTCACAGCCTGCGCGATCGCAAAGTCGTCTTCCCCCCAAAACAGGTAAATTTGCATGATTTAACGCTCAGTAGCCCAAAAAATCAAAGTTGCAGGTTCCGCAAGTCCAACATATCCTGAATAGGGCTGTTGGAAGCCCGCACCATAATATAAAATTTGGTGTGGGAGTTTGTCACCGCGAGGAAATCAAGATTGGATGATACTTATCAAGCTTACGTAAATCGGGTGGCGCGAATGACGCTGCTGGACTCCTACAAGTCCCAGGTGGAACACATTCAGGAATCTCCAAAATTTAAGCCCGACGAAGCAGGCCGGAGATCTCCTGTACCTTTTCCAGGTTATTCAGTGATTACGCCGCCTGCGGGGGAAGATGCAGAAAATGCTGCATTTTATAGTAATTTGCAGTCGAGCCAACAACGGCTATTGCAGGAAATAGGGGAGGGTGCGCTCGTGGCACTGCCTCCTGATAGCTTCCATTTAACCGTAGCCGATTTGATTTGGAGCAGCGCTTTTCGAGATGCCTCTGATAAAAATCCCGAATTTGAGGAGCAACTGCGCTCGCGCATGGCCGATCGTTTTGCCGCCTGCAAACCCTTGGCGGGCGGCCCTCCCATTCGCTGGATAGTGCTGGGGTTGATGGTGATGACTAGGGCTGTGGGTGTTTGTTTGGCACCGACGGACGAAAACTCTTACAAGCAAATTCTAGAGTTTCGCCGATCGATCTATCAAAATCCCGATTTAATGGCTTTGGGAATTGAACAGCAATATCATTTTACGGCCCACATTACTCTGGCTTATTTTGGGGATACCGGGCAGAACCTTGACCGCGATCGCTTGTGCGCTTTGCTGTCGGAGTTAAACGAGCAATGGCTGGACACGCCGCAAGAACTGTCCGTAAACCGAGTGGAACTACGGAAGTTTGAGGACATGGTCACCTACCTCCGGCAACCGGAATGGCCTGTTTTTGAGTTTTAACCAAGGAAGAAGGAAGGAAGAGGGAAGAAGGAAAAAGGAAGAGGGAAGAAGGAAGGAGGAAGAAGGAAGATTTTTTTCCATCTCCCACTCTTCCCATCTCCCACTCTCTCGCCCCCTCTCCCACTCTCTCGCCCCTTCTCCCTCTCTCCCCTTGGACAATAGTCAGGATATTGCCTATTAAATGCTTTAATTATTTTTGTTTGACAGTAAAGTCAAGGAAAAAATTTATGAAAAACCAGGAAAAATCAGTAATTCTGGTTTTTTACTTTTTGCTTAAAAAGTGACCCAAAAAATGGGATACAAGCCTCCCTCTTCTAGGGGGAATTTTGGTTGGGAATCTCTCCGAGAGGTTTTTGAATAAACAGCACCGCAATTATTCAGGTTGGCTCTACAATGGCTGTATGTTAAATCTAACCTACGAGTACAAGCTCATTCCTACCGACGCGCAACGCCAAACTTTCGACTTGTGGCTCAATATTTGCCGCAAGGTCTACAACTTTGCATTGCGAGAACGAAAAGATTGGGTTAATTCTCGTAAGTGTGATATCAACTCGTGCAGCATGAAGCAGGAATACATTATCCCTGCTGATGCACCGCGTCCAACCTTTGCGGGCCAATGCAAATCATTGACCGAAGCAAAGAAGTTAATTCCTGAGTTGAAATTGCCTCACACCCATGTCTTGCAGCAGGCGTTGCGCCAACTAGAGGCAGCGTTTGTGGCGATGTGGGAACGAGGACACGGTTTTCCTAGATTCAAAAAGCGGATGCGCTCATTTGTGTTTCCTCAATTGAATTTAGAATCCGTTAAACAGTTTGATAGTACCGATTGGGTCAACCTACCCAAGATTGGGTTAGTTAAAATGCACCTGTCGCGTCCAATCCTTCAAGGGTTTGATGTCAAGCAAATTCGCGTTGTTAAGAGGGCTTCTGGTTACTATGCCATGCTGACTTTGCAATGTGATGTCCAAGTGCCTCAAGTCTCACCTTCAGGGCATGGATTAGGGATTGATTTAGGGTTAAAACATTTTTTGGCAACTTCTAATGGTGAATTGATTGATAGACCTAAATTTTTTGTGGATGGACAACGCAAGCTGAAATTGCTGCAACGTCAACTCAAGCGCAAGAAAAAAGGTTCTAGGAAGTTTCGTCAAATTCAACACCAAATAGCGAAGCACCACGAATACATCTCGAACAGCCGCAAAGACTTTCATTTCAAGACTACACATCATTTATGTACCTGGGCCCAAACAGTATTTGCTGAGGACTTGAACCTCAAAGCAATGTCAGCCGGAATGCTGAGCAAACAAACGCTTGATGCAGGGTTTGGTCAGTTCCTGAATATCTTGGGTCATGTTTGCTTTAAGCGAGGTGCATACTTTGCAAAAGTAGACCCGAACCGAACCAGTCAAACTTGTCCAAGATGTCAAACCCATACAGGTAAAAAAGAACTATCCGAACGGGTACATAAATGTCAAACCTGTGGCTATGAAACAAATCGAGATGTTGCAGCCGCGCAAGTGGTGCTGCAGCGTGGATATACAGCGGTTGGGCAAATCGCAGTGAATTTTGGGGAGGGCAAGCTACATGAGTAGTCCCCATGAACCAAGAATCCTCATGCCTTCGGGCCGAGGAGTTGTCAAAGTACACGTTGTTGGTATAGGTTTAGATGGATCTGCTGGGCTGAGCGAATCGGCCCGGCAGGTTGTAGAAATGGCCGCTCTGCTAATAGGCAGCGAGCGCCTTTTGAGCTATTTTCCCCAGCACGACGGAGAGCGCTGGGCGTTGGAAGATTTGACCGAAGCAATTCTGGAAATTCGGCGCTGGTGGGCGACTGAACCCGAATTAGATCCCTCTGCGGGGACGGTGGAAACCCGCGATCGACCGATCGTAATTTTAGTGGCGGGAGACCCCCTGTTCTACGGCTGGGGAAAGTTGTTAATTGCCCAATTGCCACCCGAAAAATTAACTTTTCACCCCCATGTAAGTTCTGTGCAGTTGGCTTTTAATCGCTTGAGAATCCCTTGGCAAGATGCTCATTGTGTAGGCTCTCAAGGACGCTATTTTGAGGAGCTGACGGCGAAGCTGAAGCTCGGTGTGGAGAAGATTGCGGTGCTGGCGGACGAAGCTCACACTCCGGCTTTACTGGCAAGTTTGGTGAAAGCTCTAGATTTGCCGACACGCTACGAGTTTTGGGTTTGCGAAAATTTGGGGGCGGCTGAGGAACGGGTAAGCCACAAGTCTCTGGAAGCTTTGCTGAGAGAGTCTTTTGCACCGCTGAGCGTGGTGGTGATGCTGCGGGAACCCCCGCCGAGGGCAGAACCTTTGGATTTGGAAAAGTTGCCTTTGTTGGGAATACCGGATGCAGCTTTTATCGGTTGTGGCGATAAGCCTGGTTTGACGGTTGAGCGGGAAGTGCGGGTGTTGGTGTTGGCACAATTGGCTTTGCAATCGGGACAAGTTGTCTGGGATGTGGGTGCTGGTAACGGTTCTGTGTCGATCGAAATTGCTCGTTTATTCCCGCAGTCTGAAGTTTATGCGATCGAACAAACGGTTTCTGGTAATTCTGCGATCGAGTTCAACTATGGCCGTTTTGGGCTGCAAAATGTGTTTTCGATTCACGGAACTGCCCCGGAAATCTTGCACCGCTTGCGTCCTCCGCACCGGATTTTTATTGGCGGTAGTGGCGGAGGGTTGACTAAAATTTTGGGCGTTTGCGCGCTGCGGCTGCTCCCTGGAGGCTCGATCGTGCTTGCGTTGGATGCTTTTGAGGATATTGCTACTGTTTTGAGCTGGATGGGCGATCGGGTGCGCCGGGAACCGCACTGGAGTTACCGAATCGTGCAAGTGCAATTATCGCGTTCTGTGGCTGGGGGGAATTCAACTCGTTTTGATGCGTTGCGGCCAGTTTCGATTGTGACGATCGATCGACACTTGAATTAATGTCGGAATTTTTACCGCAGATTTAAGCTGATTAGCGCTGATTAACGCTGATTTGAGTCAGGAAGAGTAAGGTTGCGGTTGCTAGTAGCAATAAAATGCCGGCTGCACCTGCTAGAGGTTTTGCTGCTATTCCTGTAATCCATTCCGGTGCGCGGCCTGTGGGATTAATTGCGCCTTCTGTATCTACGGTAGTTATACCCCAAATCCAAGCTGCGTGAATGCCGATCGCCAATCCTAAACTGCCATTGTCGGCGATGCGGGCTAATGTTAAAACCATCCCCATCAGCCACAATCCGGGCAGTTGCGGTAGAGTTTCTTTGGCGGCCCAAATTAGATGGGCGATCGCGAAAATGAAACTGGCGATCGCTGCTGCCATTAGCACTGAGTAATCTTGCTGGAGGATTGTTTGCAAGCAGCCGCGAAAGATTAACTCTTCTGTGGCACTAATCCACAGTCCTAATAACAGAGTCAGCAGACTAGCAGGATTAAAGATTAATGCCCAAAAATTAATGTTTTTTTCGCCTATTTCGGTGGAAGTTTCACCTTTTTTTAACTCGATCCAGCCTGCGGTTAATTGTAGACCGAATAAAATTACTAAGCTGATTATTCCTAATCCTAATCCCCCCAGTAATGATATCACAACTGCGGGTTGCCAATCCCAACCCCAACTAGCAAAAGTTGTGTTTTCGATCCAACTTGTCGCCCATAAAATGAATGGAACAATCACGTATAGGAAAGCTAGTAAAGGTAGTTTTTTGTTTCCCAGGGGTTGGGGTGGATGCCATTTGAGGGCGATCGCCAGCACAATCGCTGCGGGAAGCCACACAACAATCCAAGTTGAGAAAAACAAGATTATTTTGACAATTGCTGGTATTGACGGCGACAGCAGTCGCAGGTTCGTTATACTATTCCACATTTAATGGGTTGCAACTATAATACTGTTGACTGTTCGCTGTTAACTGTTAACTGTTGACTGTTAACTAATGACTAATGACTAATGACTACCGATCGAGCTTGCGCTGAATTTGCCTCAGAGACTGGTACATTTCGGGCAAGCGGTTGTAGACGGCTGCGGCTTTGAGAAATAATTTGTGGGGAATTGCTGGAACGCCCGTCACGATCGCACCTGCGGGCACGTCACTGTGAATTCCGGCTTTAGCAGTGGCGATCGCCCCATCTCCGATTTTGGCTTGATTAGCAATTCCCACTTGACCTGCCAAAATTACATTGTTGCCAATTTTTACTCCGCCGGCCATGCCAACGTGAGCAGCAAACGCGCAATTTTTTCCTACTTGACAGCCGTGACCTACGTGTACTAAATTGTCGATTTTTGTATTCTGGCCGATTCGGGTTTCTCCGACAGCGGGCCTGTCGATCGTGCTGTTGCAGCCAACCTCAACGCCCTCTTCCAATACAGTGCAGCCAGACTGCTCCATTTTCACCCATCCTGTGGCTGTCGGCACGAACCCAAAACCTTCGGAACCGATCGCCGCACCGCTGTGAATCACGCAATTTGCCCCGATGCGAGTACGTTCGTGAATGACACAGTTAGCGTGTAATACCGTACCTTCGCCAATTACCGAATCTGGGTAAATTACAACATTTGGGTGAATGCAAACGTTGCTGCCAATTTTGACTTTTGCTTGAATAACGACGTGGGGGCCGATATAGACATTTTCACCAATTTCTGCTGAGGGGTGAACGACGGCTGACAGATGAATTTCGGATGCTGGGCGAAACGGTTGATAGAAAATGGCGATCGTTTCAGCAAACAGCAATCGCGGATCTGCTGCGGCAATCCAAGCAATGTTGCGATCGTCACATTGAGCTTGCAGGCTTTCATCTAAGGGTAAAATTAAAGCCGAAGCATTTGTAGTGGCTGTATACACAGCAAATTTAGCACCTTCTATGTAACTGATAGTACCGGGTGCAGCTTCATCAACAGGAGCCACGCTTGTAATTTCTGGATCGGTAGCAACCGACGCTGTGAGGGTGCGACTGGTGGCTAAGTTCAGTTTTTCTACTATTTCGCTAAACTTCATCTATAAAAATTTTTTGTTAGCACAGATGGATCATAGTTAAAATTACCAGCTTTGGAGCACGATCTGAGCAGTTGCCATTTAAAAAACAAAAACCCCGATTTCTTGAAGAAGTCGGGGTTGTAGCGATCGATTATTTTTGGCAATTATTTTACAGAAACTGCATCTACGTCAACGGTGCTGCCTTGGGCTTCAGAATAATGGGCACCGGTGGCTTCGGATGCTGATGCTGTCTCTGTTTGGCGAGATTTAAAGTAGTCGATCGCCATTTGGGATACTTCGGAAATCAGCAAGACTGCGATCGCCACATCGTCAATTTGTCCGATGACGGGGAGAAAGTCTGGGGCTATGTCGATCGGGCTTACCAGATATGCCAGGGTTCCCAGAATAATCCACCAGCGGTATTTGGGGTTGCGGAGGGTGTCGCGGTACCAGTTGTAAACAGATTGTATAGAAAAGTTCATCAGGTTGTCCTCTACTTATATTTTCCATCTTGACAAATTGTCGCTCGAAATGCTTGTGGAGATATCCCCCCTAGGGTTGGCAAGAGAATTCTACCTGGGAGTATTGGGAATGGGGGAGGGAGAAGTTGTCAGTCGATTTTAGATTTTAGATTTTAGATTTTAGATTAAAGAATTGAAGCATTGACCCCACGGATAAATTCGGGGGCAAGTTTATCGGATACAGGTTTTGTATTTCTGGGTTCTGAGTCTGCTTTCGGAATGAATCCGGGGGCTTGTATCCTGGATGCTTTCGGTCAAGCTGTGTGGGAAGGGCGGGGACTCTTAGTACCGCCCCTACAGAAACCTGACTGATGAAAGCCGATTGAATTTATCTGTGTTTATCTGCGGTTTAAAAAAACATTCATATTTACGGTAGATTCGGCATTTTTTACTTGTATATCGTTTAAAGCAAGTTACTTTGATTGGGATTTTTCAACCGCAGATGTCAGCAGATAAACACAGATGAACGCTGATGGGATTCATTTGTATTTATCTGCAGTTTAACAACATCTTCATATCTTTCACTCACGAATTTTGAAAGATCCATTTTTGGTCACCGATCGCAATTTCGCAGCCATTTGGCAGCCAAAAAGGCTCGTTAGCAGCCAGCCTCTGCCCTCCTACAAAAGTGCCGTTGGAACTGCCGCTATCGACAAGCTGATACCGCTGTTTACCAATTTCGTCAGTGGCCCGGCGGATTTGAGCGTGGTAGCGCGAACTTTGCGGATCTTGTAATACTAAAGTGTTGGTTGGTTCGCGTCCAATTGTAAAGGGATTGGCTGTTAGGGCGATCGCCTCTCCAGAAAGTTTGTAGATTAAATATGCGGTTGTTTTGCGATCGCTGCTTGCGAGTACCGTCGGTGCAAGTTGGGGAGGATTTCTCCCTGCTGGGAGACTGTTTTGAGCAAGTTGTTGTGTTAGTTGTTGTAAATCGCGATCGAACCCTGCTGCTGTGTCAGAAGCTGGAATACTCGCAGGAGAATTACCTGAAATTAAGTTTAACTGCTGTACGGGAGATTGAGGAACAATCGGGCGGCCGGCTTCGGCAATTCTCATTTGCAGGGCGGCGGCATTTTCTGCTTCCTGTCGGGCACTCATGCCCTCAACTTGGCGAATAACTCCGTTGGTTTCGGGAAAGCTGACATCGCCAATTCGCACGTCTTCTAAGTTAAAACCTAGAGTATAAAAATCTTGGACGCGATCGAGCAAATTTTGGCGCAGCAACAGCCGTCCTTGACTGATTAGCTGTTGTAGGGGTATTTGCCCGATCGCTAATCCCATACAATCCTTAACTGCACTTGCTAAGACAGCTATAGGATCGGACAATTCTAAAGCTACTCGTTTCGGATCTATAACTTGATAAATAACAGTCAGAGTAGCATCAATTAAAAACCGATCCTTAGACAAAAAATCTCCGTGCGACTGTACATCCAAATTGCGGAGTTTGGTGTCTACGAGGACAATTTGAGACTGTTCTAGCAGGGGAAGGGCAAAGCTGAAATGTCGCCCGGGTTTTAGGGTACGCACGGCGCGGCCGTTTTTGACCAACAGACCCGTGTAACCCGCCCCTATAAAGTCCATACTAAACCCGGCCCAGCGTTCTGGAGTTATCGTTTGAATCAGGGGAGAAGCGTTGTTCATGGGAGAGAGTTGAGGGAGGGGAGATTCTATTTTTAGGGTAACAAATTGCTGGGGGCGAGCGATCGGGCGGTGTGCCGGTTCCGCAACCTCTATTCTATACTTCTGGACTCCCGCGATTCAGGCCGGACTCGATCGAGTTTGCATCTAGTTGATGGTGGGGGCGATCGAAATACTGTTCGTAGGGTGCGTCAGATCCTTCAAACCTGTTGAAATCGAAAGAATTAATGTCTAACGCACCCTACAATTTGGTTTAACGGTGACTAAAAGTCAGTGATTTATTGGCTATACTTAAGGCATCATGCTAGGAGCGTAAGTCAGATGAATACGATCGCGATCGCCCTTTCTGATGAGCGACTCCTGAAGTTACAAAAACTCGCCAACGACTTGAATGTATCGATAGAAGAGTTAGTTTTAATAGGCATCGAAAACTTACTCCTCCCGCGAACTAAATGCAGAAAGCGATCGCCCATTGATAGAGTTGCAGTGCTACACTAAAATTACAGCATTGTTCGGTGGCAATTGCGTGATACCCTACTTGCACGAGGAAAATATATGGTAACTACGCTCGAAATTGACAAAAATCTCCTTCAAGAAGCCCTTGATTTGAGTAACCATCCAACACCTACTACATTAATTGAAGCAGCTTTACGCGAGTACATTCAACGTCGCAAACAACTAAAAGTAATGGAATTGTTTGGGACTATTGACTACGATGAAGATTATAACTACAAGCAACAGCGACAAACTTTATAAATGTTCTTGTTGATAGTTCCGTTTGGTCGTTGGCCTTGCGGCGCAACACAACAAATGATGCGCTCTCTATTTTTAATCTACTGCGTGATTTGATTGCAGATGGACGAGTTGTTTTACTGGGGGCTATTCGTCAGGAGGTGCTTTCAGGGGTACGCTACAAGGAACAGTTTGCTCGATTGCGAGAGTATCTTCCTGCTTTTCCTGATTTAGAGCTAACAACGGAAGATTATGAGTTAGCCGCAGAGTTTTTCAATACCTGTCGCAGTAATGGCGTTCAGGGTTCAAATACTGATTTTCTGTTATGTGCCGTTGCTCATCGTCGCGGTTACAGCATTTTCACTACTGATAAAGATTTTGAGAATTTCCGATCTCACATTCCTGTCGTATTACTATCATGGTGATTTCTCAGTTTATATCTTAACTTAGGGATGCCGATCGCACTTTTGGATTTGAGATGTCCGAGGGGCGATCGCACTTTGGGAAAAAGAACAATTGCGCTACACCCAAGACATGATCAGACTGCTTTGAGCTATTGCGTTACAGGCTTCAAATCGATGTCATCGTTGGAAGTCAGTATTTTATATAAATGACAGGGGATGCCCGCTGCAATCAAAGTTTCCAGAGCGTGATCGAGCTTTGAGCAGTCCTCATAAATGCCGACACTGAAAGTAGCATCGGACTTGGGGAAAAAGACCCTCGCCCCTAAGAATAAAAGGGGCGATAACAGTACATTTCAAAGTGAAATAGTGGGCTGTGGGAAATCAGGCAACAGAGGAATAGGAGGTTGTGAAGGTGGCTGTGGTATATTTACAGACAGAGGTGGACTCTCAACAGGTGGCTGATTAGCTAACAAAAGGCGTGCAGTTGTAATACTGGAAGCCTGAACATTATTCAGTTGGGCTAATTGTTCACCTGTACTTCTAAGACTAAGTATGGTATTAGCACCTGCAGCTTGAATCAAGATGTCATTGATATTTACACCGACTGGTACTTGGATGTAATCAATCGTATTTTCAAAGTCGGTGATGAGGTCTAAACCGCCACCTGTTGACAAGGCAAATGTATCACTTCCTTGTCCGCCACTGAGTGTATCAATGTCCCTGTCACCTGAGAGAAAATCATCGCCTGTATCACCAAAGAGTTGATCGTTGCCTTTGCCACCAAATAAACTCTCGTTTCCCTCTCCACCTGAAATGCTATCTTGACCGTCGTTTCCCAGAATTAGTTCGCTGATGGTAGAGCCTGTAACTGTATCATTGCCACCTAGAACAAAGACACCACCAGAAATATCTGTTAGTAGTCTAGGGGATAATTCGATTAATTCTGCTGTGTTATCGCCGAACAAGCGAAATAGACCATTATCATTGATGAATCTTAATGCCATCGTTATTTGTTCTCAACTGTAAATTTGACTGGATTGGAGAGGGAGAAAATTAGGAGCGAGCGCTCTTTCAAGATACGAATGGCGAGCGCTCAGATGTAGTCTCGATCTAAATTATAGGGGGCATAAAGGATGCAGAGATGCTTAGATTCGGCCCAATATGAGCGGAGCAATCGGCATTAATTGTTACCTAAATCCAGGTTCTTTGATTGCTACCGTTAGACACATAATCTAAACCAGTTATACTTGAGTTTCCGTTACTTAAATCGGCTGAGATAACACCCTCATGAGCCCGATCAAATACAAACAGAGAAGGCTGTACTTTACCGAAGTTATCAAATCGATCAAGAGTGAGAAGAGATGGGAAAGATAATGATGGTTTTGAAGCCAAGTCTTTGAAAACATCAATAACACGGTTATGATAATCTCTCGCAGCGTCTTCCCCTACATAACCAGTGAAATTAACTAGGTAGGAATAATCCGCAGTTGTAGCTTGCTCATTATCACCTGCTATAGCGCCCACCTTAGGACTACTACTATCTGAAACGACCAATGCAATAGATTTAGTAGCGGTCTTACTAAATTCTACGATACCATCATCTCCTGGGTTATTGCCATCAATGTCGTAATCGCCAGCAGGAGAAGCTGGATCGAGTGCAACAAGATTCTTAACACCTCCACTTATTCTTCCTATCTCAGAGGCAACGTAAGAGCCTAAACTATGACCTAAAAGAATAGTTCGTTTAGGATCTATTCCTAATTCTTTCAACCTATTTGTAGCCCAGTCAGCAACGGGTCTGATCCGCTTCGCAGCGTCGTAAGGAATCGTCAAAAGAGCCGGACTACCAGGGTCATTTGCTGCCTCTTTCCAGTCTAAGTAAAGTACCTGAGAGTTTGGGTAATATTGACTAGCGGCTACTGTTTCCGCTAAGTTAATTATATTGCCATCTTCCGTACCATTACCACGACCATGAATCACTACAACGGTGTCTTTGTTGGGGTCAATATTACTACGTTCAGCTTTCCCTTTTACACCATTTTCGTAAAGCGATAGCTTGACGGGAAATGTCTCGTTTTCTACCGTGATATCTTTGTTACTATCCCAAGAGAGGGAAAAACTGGCATCACCTCTTTCTTCAGCATATCCAGCATAGACCCAATATTTACCAGTAGTTACAGGAGTAAAAGTATATTTCTTCCCGCCGTAAGCATCATTTAACCATTTCCAATTTTGACCACTTATGTTATTCCATTGATTAGATTGATTAGCGTTAACTGGTATAGCTCCTATTTGATAATAGTCATCTGCTTTTACTGAAAAGTTGTATGTTACACCTGCTTAAAAATCTGCTTGTCTGTAAAGAAATACCCCAAATTTATCAGAACCTACACCGACATTACTCGGAGCCCCATTACCCCAATTTCGAGAAATAACGTTTCCCTAAGAAGCAGCATCCCTGTCATTATTACGAGTAAATGGAATGAATCCTTTTTCAACGATTTCTCCTGAACTCCAATCAAAAATGTTTCCTCCCCAGTCTTGGGAAAAATTAATTCCGTAAAATGTTGCATACTCTACTGAAAGTATTTTTCCATCTATAGTGACAGTCGCCCGATCGTCCTCACTCTTCAACCCCTGAAGCTCACCCTCACTCAACTCCTTCCCCTGAACAACCGCCCCAAAAATCGCCCCCTCATCCCCCAGTGAATCCGTAACATTCAACCGCGAATCAACAGAGTGCCCTATCTCTTCCAGCAACACATCCGAAACCGCCGCCGGATTCGCCCCATTCTGAGCCAAAAATTCCTTCAATAAATAAATCGTATCCGTCGCCGCAGCAAAAGCCCCATTCGCCCCAGCAATCTCAGCAGACGAGACAACCTTCACCGGCGGGATATCACTAAAATCTCCCTGAAACCATCCTTCAGCTAAGGCTTTCGCAGCCGCAGCATCCCAGTTTTCCCCAAAAGCCACATTCATCTTAGCCACGAAATCTGGCCCGGCCGCAAACTTACTCAAATCCCCATAGACTTCTGACATCGCCTGACCTGTCAGCAAATCGACAGAGCTATCCGGTAAACTGCTGTTGGAGTCCGCGATCGCCCCATTAGCCATCCGGGTTAGCGCAGCGTCAGGCAAGATGATATTGTCATAGGCTTCTGGCGTTAAAGTCGGGATATTAACTTCCTGACCAACACCCCCGGTTAGGACGCGGTTAGCATCTAGCTGCGGGATAATTGCCTTAGTCGGTTCTAGGCTGGCATTCCAAGGAGCGATCGCACTTTCGTTATTAAATTCAGGCGTGAAAAAATTAGACACGTTATTCTCCCGTGTTGATTAGAGACAAGTACATAGACTTGCCCTGTGTTTGCTTAGATTAAATAAACGATTTGTTGTAAAAGCCGATCGGCCGATCGCCCTAATGAACCCTTAGCCCGGACGAACCGCAACAGTAGCGGTACTTCTAAAGCTCTATTTATCTAAGTAGTTAGACAGAATTAATTACACAAATACATAGTAGAATGATATTCCAGGCAAAATTATGAGTTAATTAGAA
>NZ_JAUBQQ010000080.1:0-26951 GCF_036701335.1 Microcoleus sp. Pol12B5
ATATTCTTTGGAGGTGGAACAGTTAATGAAGTTAACTCCTTCTAAACGCCGCTTTTATCAACAAGGTATGCGGGCTGCAACCCTTATACAGTCTATCTCGTAGACCTCTTTGTCACCCCCCCAGAAACGCCTTAAATCCGAAGAAAGCGAATCCGTTGCAGAACTTCCTTTTTTCGCAACAACAAAACAGAAAAAACCCGGTTTGTCCAAGAAACCGGGTTTCTAAATACCCTCAAATTTTTAGGTTTAATAAAGTTTTGATGTTTAACTCAAAACTCTCATGACTCACAACTTAAAACTGTTGAGATTTTGCTGTTGTTTTTGCCCGATCGAGCTTTAAGATCAAGACCCCCAAAGGTGGCAAACACAAGTCGATCGAATAAGCACTGTTGTGGAACCACCACTCCTCAGTCCACTTGCCCCCCAAATTCCCCATATTGCTACCGCCGTATTCCCGCGCGTCGCTGTTAAACAACTCCGTATAGAAACCTGGTTCCGGCACTCCTACGCGATAGTGAGAGTGCGGCTGCGGCGTAAAATTGCACACCGTCACCACAAACTCGTCGCCATCCTTCTCTCGGCGCACAAATGCCACGACACTGTGTCGGTTGTCACTGCAATCAATCCACTCAAACCCATCCTCAGCAAAATCTTGACTGTAAAGTGCCGTTTCGCTGCGGTACAAATTGTTCAAATCTTTAAAAAACAGCTTCAACTTTTGGTGCGGCTCGAATTGCAGCAAACGCCACTCCAAATCCCCCCAAACGTTCCACTCTTGCCACTGGCCGAACTCCATCCCCATAAAGATCGTTTTCTTTCCGGGATGAGCAAACATAAAAGTAAACAAACACCGCACGTTTGCAAACTTTTGCCATTCGTCCCCTGGCATTTTCCCGATGATGTGGGCTTTGCCGTGGACTACCTCATCGTGGGACAAAGCCAGCATGAAATTCTCGCTGTGGTTGTACCACATACTGAAAGTTATGTTGTTCTGGTGGAACTGGCGGAACCACGGGTCCATGTGGTAATAGTCGAGCATATCGTGCATCCAACCCATGTTCCACTTCAGGTTGAAACCCAAACCCCCCACATAGGTCGGCCAAGATACCATCGGCCAAGAGGTAGATTCTTCGGCGATCGACAACGCACCTGGGAAATAGCTAAAAATGACGTGATTCGCCTGTCGTAGAAAATCTGCCGCCTCGATATTTTCCCGACCCCCGTACTGGTTGGTCAGCCATTCTCCCGGTTCGCGGCAGTAATCCAAATAAAGCATCGAGGCTACGGCATCTACCCGAATCCCATCGATGTGGTACTTGTCAAACCAGAACAGAGCGTTTGATACTAGGAAATTCCGTACTTCGTTGCGCCCGTAGTTAAATACTAGAGTTCCCCACTCTTTGTGTTCGCCCTTGCGGGAGTCGGCGTGTTCGTACAAGTGAGTTCCGTCAAAGAAAGCCAAGCCGTGACCGTCTTTGGGGAAATGTCCCGGTACCCAGTCCACCAGTACACCAATGCCGTTGGCGTGGCACTGGTCAACAAAATACATGAAATCTTCAGGTTTGCCGTAGCGGGAAGTTGGGGCGAAATAGCCGGTTACTTGGTAGCCCCAAGAACCATCGAAAGGATGTTCGGCGATGGGCAGCATTTCGATGTGAGTGAATCCCAAATCTTTGACGTAGGGTATCAGCCTATCGGCTAATTCCCGGTAAGTCAGAAAGCGCGCCCCGGGATTGAGTTCCGAAACCTGCACGGGGGGTTCTATTTCCCCATTTGGTAGCACGGCGGGTTCGTCAGTAGCCGCGTGCAGCCAAGAACCGATGTGGCATTCGTAAACCGAAATCGGCTGCGTCAGTGGGTCTGTGTGTCGCCGCTTTTCGATCCAAGCGCTGTCGTGCCAAGTATACGTGTCTAAGTCGGTGACAATTGATGCTGTTTTCGGCCGCACTTCTTGCTGGAAACCGTAAGGATCGGACTTTTCGTAGGGATGTCCGTCTTGGTTTTTCACTTCGTATTTGTAGGAAGTTCCCACGGATAGTCCCGGAATAAATAATTCCCAGATGCCGTTTTGCGACTTCCGCATTTGATGTTTGCGGCCGTCCCAATAGTTAAAATCTCCTAAAACAGAGACGTTGCGGGCATTCGGAGCCCAAACAGCAAAATATACTCCTGTGATGCCGCCTACTTCGGTGAGGTGCGCCCCGAGTTTTTCATAAATGCGGTGGTGATTGCCTTCTGAGAATAGGTGCTGGTCGAATTCTGTGAGTTTGGGTGATCGAAAGGCGTAGGGATCATAGATGAAGCGCTCGTGTTCCCCTTCTTTGACCCGCAATTGATAGTTTGCTAGTTCTGGGGTGTCGATCGTACATTCAAAAAAGTGAGGGTGATGTTCTGATTTCATCGGGTATTCGGCCCTGGCCTCCGGCAAAACTACGGATACCGCATCCGCATTCGGCAGATAAGCTCGGACGACCCAGACTTTTTTGCCATTTTCTTCGATCGCGTGAGGGCCTAGCACTTCAAATGGATCGTGGTGCTGATTCCAAACAATTCGGTCAATCTGTTCAAAGGGGACGGTCGCGGGCATAAAACTACTTACCTCAATCTTTTAACTAAATGGCTTTCAAAACCTAGAGCGGCGCTGCACTTTACATTTGGATACATTTTTGATCGCTGATCCTACCACTGATTAGCATGATCTTGACTGCTGCAGCTCCAGCGCGCGCCCTTGCACACACGGCAGGCTGTTGCCTTGCCGGCGGCAGAGCTGGGGTTTTGCTGCTAACATCTAAGTATAGAAATATTAAAACAAATTGAAAAATTTATATTTTTCCGAAATATCCTTGACTTATTATTTAATATGTGATATGAGAAATTTTCAAACTATTGTCGATTTGCCGCGACAGGAGGGTCAATCCTGTAAGTGTGGGGCAGCAGTTAATAGTTTACTTGGAATTTTCAGGTAGGGAGGATAGCCTGATCGATAGACTTTCAGATTCTGGAGGCTGGGTTTCCCCACAAAGTCCGTGAATTTGGGCAATACACTCAAACAGCCAAGGATGCTTAACTCGGTATTGAGGAATCAAAGCTAAAGCACTCAGCATGGCGACAGCAGCAAGCAATATCTGCCATCCTCAAGGAATTGCCTACCAAACTAGCACCATCCTACCAGCGACGGTGCAATAGGTTTAAAGCAGCACTGAGGCGCAACTGGAGCGAGTTTTGCCGAGGCAGGGTTAATACCGAACTGGTACGGCGCCAATTGAATCACTAAACTTGCTCAAAACAGACGACTCGATGTGCTTGACCGCACAGACGCGAAACTCGTAGTCAACAAATCAAGTAGCAATGCCGATGCTGTCATCGAGCCAGTTTTCGACGAGCATCCAAGTCTCTGCTTGCTTTCCTCTCGTCTGTGGGAACAGTTGCGGGGAAGGCAAGGGAGACTGGATAGAGTGGAAAATTTGCGTCGAGTCTCGCTTGCCTCCGGTGGATATTCAGTTGAGGCAGCAGCAGTGGCAATGTCCTCAAACATCCTGTCACAGGTTTGAGTTTCAAGACCTGCAGGCAGGGAGTCATTCGATTTGAGATTTGAGATTGACACCACGGATTTATCCGTGGGCTTGAGGATGCAAGGTTTTTGGATTTGGGATTGATTCCACGGATAAATCACGTGGCGGGTACCATCAAGCAATTATTGGTCAAATTTTCTAGTTGAAAGGGAATGTTTTTGTAACGCAGCGAATCAGCGGACTTTGCTGCAGTAACGGGACGTACTGAACTTTAGTAGTAAAAGCATCAGACAATCACTACCACCCAACTTGAGACCTAGACCGATGAGATGAAAAAATGCGAGGAGCGAACCATTTTTCACCCCGAGGCTAGGCTCGTTGGGTACCGACTCGGATAGAGCCCTTGTTAGGGCTTTTTAGGAGTAGGGGCAGGGCTAGTAGTTGGAGTGGCCTTTGGAGATGGAGAAGAAGCAGCAGGAGGAGTAGTAGTAGTAGTGCCAGGTCCGCCCGGAGAAGGGCTGGTGGGGCTGGTGGTCTCACCTCCGCAGGCGCCGAGGGCGGCGGCCAAGCCCACTACCAAAGTCAAACGAATTAATCCCTTGTTCATAAAAACTCCTTAACATTGAAAACCCATCGCAAGGAAGGGAATAGTGTACTTGAGAAACAATGCTGGCACGAATAGCTCAACGATTCGCTCGTTGATTACAATACTGCATTTATTAATAAATTTCACATAGATTATCGCTAACCAGCAAAGATTTCTTTTTTTTGGCAAATCCTGAAGTCAAAGAGACCAGTGGTAGGATGGGTTGGTTGGCTTGTGAGGTATCCTTGGTAAGGATAACCGATCAAACGCAGATAGCCACCACTGGCGATCTCGGAGACAAAAAACTTTTAACCTCAATCAAGCTGAAGCTACCCCACTTTACGTATTGGTGAACTCTATGACCGCTGCTATCAGATCCCCCGATTCTCCCCGCTCCCGATCGACCCGCAAGCCCGCTGCTGGCGCTGCCAAAAGCAAAGTTACTTCTATTGCCAAAGCTAGGCGGGCGAAGACAGGGCCGGTATTGCCCAACTACTCGCCAGTAGATGAAGAGGCTCAGACTCGATCGTCCGCATCAGTGCTGAAAGTCTTGCCCAATCGCCAGCAGCAGCCAGTGTGGTTACGATCGCTCCTGCAGGCACAGCGCGCCTCCTCAGTGGTAGCGCTTATGCTTTTGGGCGGTGCTCTGAGTCTCTACGGCTTGACAGTTTACGGCGAGCAGCGCTGGAGTCAGGAGTATCAAAAACTGGAAACTCTGCGCCTCCGGGAACAGCAATTGAGTGCTTCTAGCGAAGTCTTGAAACACCAACTTGCTAAAGAAGCCCAAAATTCCGAAACCGGTTTGGTTCCACAGAATCCTGGGGACACGATTTTCTTGCAGCCTGCCCCTGAAACTCGATCGCCCGTTGCGGCACCAAATTCTGAGCCCGCTCTCAAGAGTCGAGCCGGTGTGGAAACACCGCTGGGCTATTAAACCTGTGTCAAAGCGGAGAGCGCCCGAGGGCCTGAGTGTCCGAGGGCTTGAGAATTGGAGGATCTAATTTCCTTTTTGACTTTTTTGCAAGTCGCGATCGATTTTCTGCTTCCCGCCGTAAGTTACAGATTAAAAATAATTAAGACCACTTCAAAAAATAGAATGCAACTGTAGGTGATCCAAACCCTGATAGGGAATGCTCATTCCCAAGTCGTGAATTTTATCTTTTAAGATTTAAGTTATAAATTCTAAATTCTAAAACGCTCTAACTTGCTATTGAATTTTTAATGCCATGAGCTACGACCCCCGTTTTGACCGCTACAGATCGCCGAATTTTAAACGCAAAAAACAGGCGGGCGATTCCCTACGGGATAGCTTCGCCGCGCGTACTGGGTGGGAAAAAACAGCCAAACCTAGATATTCCGGCAGTTTCGGCCGATCGCCACAACAGACGGCTGCATCTTGGGGGCGACCGGTGGAGCGTTTAAAGCGCAGCAAGTTCCGTTTGTGGGCGGTGTGGGCGGTGTTGATGCTGGGGGGGCTGGGGCTGGCTGTGAATTTGTTTTATTTGCAGGTGACGCGAGCTCCGGCGCTGCGTAAACAGGCCGAGCAGCAGCAAACTCTCAAAACGAAGCCCTTTGTACCAAGACGCCCGATAATTGACCGCGCAGAAAATGTTTTGGCGATCGACAGACAGGTGTACACGCTCTACGCTCACCCGAAGTTGTTTAACCACTCGAAGGCGGAAATTGCTGCTAAGTTGGCTCCGATGCTGGCGATCGAACTGACTCCGGGCACTACGTCGGAAACTGAATTGATACGCAGGTTTAATCTTGCTGAAAGCGGTATTACAATTGCGGAGTCTCTGCCTCAAGAGGTTGCCGATCGCGTCGCTGGGATGCAAATTAAAGAGAGTCTGGTCGATGGCTTGGAGTTGCTGCGGCAGCAACAGCGTTTTTACCCGCAGCAGGAATTGGCGGCGGATATCCTCGGTTATGTGGACGGGGAACGGAAGGGACAAGCCGGGGTGGAATACAGCCAGCAGAATTTGTTGGAACGATCGATGCCGTCGATTCAGTTTAGCAGGTCGAGCAATGGGAATTGGGTTCCCGATCGGCTGACGGCGGGATTTGTACAGCTTGATGACTTGAAATTGCAATTGACGATCGACATTCGCTTGCAGCGGGCTGCCCGAAGTGCCCTCAAGGAAAAAATGAAGCAACACGATGCGAAGCGGGGCACAGTGATTGTGATGGATGCCCGTAACGGGGAATTGCTGTCAGTTGTGGCGGAACCTTCTTATGACCCGAATCAATATTTTAATTTCGATTTGTCGCGCTATAAAAATTGGGCTGTCACTGATGTTTATGAGCCTGGTTCGACTTTTAAAGCGATTAATGTGGCGATCGCTCTGGAAGCGGGTGCGGTGAAACCTAATACTGTGTTTAACGATGAAGGTCGGATTTATATGAATCCCTGGACCATCCAAAATTCCGATTACCAAAGAGCAGGCGCGCGCGGCCCTTCGACTGTTACTGAGATTTTGAAACATTCTAGTAATGTGGGGATGGTGCACATCATGAGAACCATGAAACCTTCTCTTTACTATCAAGCTTTAGAAAAACTCGGACTCGGACAAACTGCGGGAACTGATTTGCCTTTTGAAGTAAGCAGTCAACTTAAAAATCGAGAGCAATTTATTAACTCTCCGGTGGAAGTTGCTACTACGGCCTTTGGGCAAGGTTTTTCGATTACTCCGATGCAGTTGGTGCAGCTTAACGGCGCTTTGGCTAATGGTGGCAAGTTAGTGACTCCTCACGTTGTGCGGGGACTTTTTGATAGGGAAGGTGAAGCTTATTGGAAGCTTCCGAGGGCGGTTCCAAAGCAGGTTTTTTCGCCGGAAACTACTAAGCAAGTATTAGAAATGATGGAAACTGTGGTTGATGGTGGTACGGGGAAAGCTGCACAAATTCCTGGGTATCGGATTGCTGGAAAAACAGGCACGGCTCAAAAAGCTAATGCTGGTGGGGGTTATTCTAAGAACGCGATTATTACTAGCTTTGTGGGGATAATGCCTGTGGAGGCTCCTCGGTATGTGGTGCTGGCGGTGATTGATGAGCCTAATCAGGGTTCTTCGGGGGGTACGGTGGCGGCGCCGATTGTGGAGTCGGTGATGGAGGCGCTGATTTCTATTGAGAAGATTGCGCCGAGTAAGAAGTAGTTGATTATATCTGAGATGTGGCGTCAGAAATTGACATCGAATATAGCTATCGACAACAAGGCGATGGAGGAGACGGCAATGCCGTTTCCCTACCCCCAACATAATTCATCGGGTGATAGGATGTAAGCATCGCCCAATTTGTAGGAAAACGGCACTGCCGTGTCCAGATTTCGGGTAATATCGTTTTCCCTGACGCACCCTACATCAGTGACTCAGTAACAATATCTTTTGTTTTCGTTGGGTTTTGATTGTCGTTTGGAGGTGCGTTTATGTCCTAAAAGAGTGGAGATGATGATGCAGCGTTGGCTGTTTCTTAAGTTGGGATGATATAGTGTTAGGGTTCCTTTGGCTCTTATACTCGTTAGCGTGCAGTCATGGTCGCTTCGAGATACGGGGCAACCTCTGTGGTTGAACATGACGCGCCGGATTGTGCCGTTTTCTTTTTGCTCGTTGTTTTCATTTACTGGAAGTAGTGTTGTTTCATATCCTCCTTTGTCGTTTATAACTGTATCTATTTGAATTTGCGGTTCTAGGTTTTTCCATTGACTGCCTGGTATTTGGGCTGGGGGAACGTCGGCTGGGTGAACGGCTATGTGTACATTTTCTCCTACTTGTTTGAAGCTGGCTTGCCATGAAATTTTGTCGCGTTTGGCGTTGCTGTGGGCAAGTTCCATTGCCCAATAAGCTCGATCGAGCGATAGCTTTAAACGGTGGTTGTTGATAAACATGAGCCAAGAGGGGGCAACGATCGCACAAAATATTCCTATGATTAAAAGAATTATCAATAGCTCAATCATTGTAAAACCTGCAGCAGGTGTAGTGGCTCTGCCTTTAAGCGTTTTATTTATTGACACGTAGATGAACTCCCTGATATTTAGCTTGCCAAAAAAACAGCTAGGAAGAGCTATTTTTTTTATTGGCTATATTTTAACTTTGGGTTTGGGAAGTGTGTAGATCGGTATTTACTGAAAATTTATGCGACTTTAAAAAAAACTGGGGGTAAGGACAGGGTAAGCGCATCTAATTTTGTATAAAATTTGACAGATTTTTTGCACTTGATATAGAAAAAACTCAAAAAATCGTTTTAACTGAACTTAATTTCCTTCTCTTGCATTATTAGTTGCAAAAAGCAGTATTTAAAACTACATTTTGCCGACTCACTAAAATTTGAGAATGTTTGAGAACGCAAAAACAAGTTGATTTTAGCTCTGCTCCTTGCCACAAAACTAATATCTTTGACCTATTTTAGCAGTAAAGGCAATTTGTCTGTATCGTAAGTAACCACTTAAGATGCGCTTACCCTGGGGGTAAGGAAACGGCAGTCAGGAAACGGTAGTGCGGTTTTCCTACAGCAATCTTGTCGATCGCCCGATCGCATCAGAGCCCGAAGGTATGTAGGGAGAATCTCAATTTCTAGCTTGCCTGCTTTCATTGAGATACTCCCGACTTGCCGGGAGTCAAGGTGGAAACTTGTACTCAACTTGAGAGACAAATTTACTTTCGACGCTCGTGTTTTAGCGTCAAGAATAGTTTGTCCTCACTGTGAGAATTATACAGAAGAACTCCATCAGAATCTTGCGGAGTCCAGGGCGATCGCGCGATCGGATATAACGACTCCCCGGTTAATGGTAGGAAAACGGCAGTGCGGTGTCCTAATTTCGGGTAACGGGTAAAATCAACCGGATCGGATGTAACGATCGCCCGATTTGTAGGGAAACGGCACTGCCGTACCGCGATTTCGGGTAATATCGTTTTCCCTGACGCACCCTAGATCAGTGACTATTTGGTTTTTGATGGGGGCGATCGATCCTCCTGCACTAAATACTCCTATACCTAACGGTAAATTGTTATTAGCAAGGGACTTTTTATATTGGAATACGAGCGGCAATTACTATTAAAATAGCTGAGTGATATAATTGTTAGTAAAAACAGCGGAGGATCTGCTAGTTATGCTAAAGTTGTTGCGGCTAGAGAACTGGGAATTCCGGTGGTGATGGTGCAGCGCCAGCAGATTCCCGATGTTGAGCAGGTTGCTGATGTGGAAGGGGAGATTGATGAGCTCATTCAGCAGTTGAGTTCCCTAAAATGAGTGTCACTCAAACAAGCGACTGGTCGAAAATTTTCAAAATAGTTAAAGTAGATATAACTGATTAAGGGAGAGCGATCGCGCTCTTAGATTTTGCCATCCCACCTTGATGGCAATTTCGCTCGCACAATTTGCGCTCCCGACTAGCAATTTCAGGAACTAAAACAATGGTTATCACTGGAACTGAAGAAACAGACAGCTTGAAAGGCACCCCAGAATATGATGTCATATACGGCTTAGCAGGGGATTATTCTCTAGTCGGCTTGGGCGGAAACGACTTTCTGTACGGTGGCGAAGATGACGATACACTCTATGGCGGTTTTGGCAACGACCAACTATTTGGTGAAAATGGCGATGACTTCCTCGACGGTGGCTATGGATACGACCAATTAAATGGGGGTAGCGGTAATGACGAACTGCGGGGCGGGTATGCGGATGACATCCTAATTGGAGGTAGCGGAAACGATAAATTAGACGGCGAGTTTGGAGATGATTTTCTCATCGGCGGCACGGAAAATGATTCTCTTTACGGCGGCGATGGAAACGACATCCTAACTGATAGTGGCGTAGGCCGCGATGGCAGCGACTATTTAGATGGCGGTAGCGGAAATGACCGAATAATTGCTTACGGTTACGGGGCGGAAATTGATGCAGATACACTGATTGGCGGGACAGGATTGGATACCTTCGTTCTCGGTGCGCCCGGTCAGGCTTTCTACAATGTTGGCGGCGATGCTGACTACGCATTAATTACTGATTATCTGCCCTTTGCAGACACAATTCAACTGCAAGGAAGTGCGTCTGACTACCTCTTAGATGGCTCTCCAATTCAGGGAATTTCTGGCACGGCTATTTACCGAGAACAAAATTCAAATTACGAATTAATTGCCGTTTTGCAGGACAGATTTTTAACTCAGAGTGCTCTAGGTTTGTTCAGTTACGTGTAGAAAAATCTTCTCAAAAATAAGTGGTAGGTGGAATAGATTAAGTATCCAACCTAAAACCTAAAACTTAGATAGACTGCTATTCAGTCCCCCCGGCTTAAGGGAGGGATTTCTTATTATCTGGGGGTTTATTTAAAGAGTTAAGATGATTGTTCATATCCTGCAAATATTTTAATAAAATTGGATATTGCGAAGTTGCTAAGAGTGGATCTCTTTTACCGGTGACAGTTTTTGCTAGGGGCAAAACGCGGTAGTTGAATTTGTTGTTCAAGCTGTAGCGGTGCACCCAAGTAGGATGTGTTTTTACCTCTGTAATTTCTGTGGTTTTTTCGGGAAATTTTTTGCGAATATTTACTTGCAAAATTACGCCTAAGTCTGTATATTTTCTATTCTGACCGGAAATGAAGTTTCCCATTGAATAAATTGCTACAGCTTTGCGGGTTTTGCCATTTTTTCGGGGAAAGTTAAAAATTTTGTAAGGTTGAACGACGTGGGGATGGCTGCCGAGAATGATGTCGGCACCAGCTTTTAATAGGTTTTCAACTAATTGTTTTTGTTGGGGGTTTGGCTGTCGCTGATATTCGTCGCCAAAATGCAGGGAAATTGCGATAATATCTGCTCCTTGTTTGCGGGCTTTGGCAATGTCTTTGACTATCTTTTTTTCGTCGATTAGGGAAACTAAGTAATCTTTGCCTTTGGGTATGGGAATGCCGTTTGTGCCGTAGGTGTAGGCTAGCTTGGCTAATGAAATGTTGTTTTTGGTGCTGATTAAAGTGCGTGAAGCTGCGGCGGCTGATGTGGCTGTTCCTGTGGAAGCAATTTTGCGATCGCTCAGATTGGCGATCGTCCTAATTACTCCTTTTTCTCCACGGTCTAAAGCATGATTATTCGCGGTTGTCAAGATATTAAATCCGGCTTTTTTAGCAGCATCCGCTAATTGAGCCGGTGCGTTAAATAGCGGATATCCCGTATATCCGCCCGCATCTTCGCCCGCTAAAGGTGTTTCGAGATTTCCGATGACCCAATCACCTGTTGATAGGATACTTTGAACTGGTGCGAAGAAAGTGTCAAAATTGTATGTTTTATTTTTTGCGTCGTAGCCCGATCGCGTTTGGGTACTGTGCATCATAATGTCACCGACAGCAATTAGTTTTGCTTCTTTGATCTCAGACTTTGGTTGGGCGGGAACAGGGGCTGCAATTGGCGATGGCGTCCCGCCCCGCAAGCTACGACTTTCTGTAGGCTGTGTGTTGGTTTGTGGCGTTTGAATATTGCAGCCTGCGATCGAAAGCATGGCAATTAGCGAGAGCAACCGACGAAAATTCATGATTTTTGAGAGTGATTTGTCGGCTTATATGGTATCATAATTAATTCAGTTACGGCTAAATAGATGAAAAAAAACTATCTAATTATTGCCTTTATTGTTTTTGTATTAATTACGGGTTTTGGTGTTTTAACTTACGCTCAAACTTCCAGCAATAGACCTTTTGAATTTGCCTTGATTGGCGATTTGCCCTACAGTGCCGAACAGGAAAAACAATTTCCGAGTTTGATTGCAGATATCAATCGATCGCCCGCAGCGTTTGTAGTCCACGACGGCGACATTAAAAACGGTTCTAGTGTCTGCGATGATGCAACTTTTGTCAGCCGCAAGCAGTTATTTGACAATTTTGAGATGCCGTTTATTCTTGCGTATGGCGATAATGAATGGACGGATTGCCACCGATCAAAAAACGGCAGTTACGATCCAGTAGAAAGACTCGCTAAACTGCGGGAAATTTTCAACCAGGGTAATCAAAGTTTGGGAAAGCGCACCTTAACTCTCACCCGTCAAAGCGAAAACCCGCAGTTTGCTAAATTCCGCGAAAATGTTCGCTGGATTTATCGTGGCGTTGTGTTTTTGGCGATTAATATGCCGGGAAGCAACAACAATTTTGGCCGTACTCCCGAAGCAGATGCAGAATATGCCGATCGCAATTGGGCTAACTTAGCCTGGATCAAAGAATGTTTTGCTTTAGCCAAACGCAGCAACAGCAAAGGAATTGTGTTAGTTGCACAGGCAAATCCGGGATTTGAACTCGATCCGACGGACAAAAGAAGAAGCGGTTACAACGATTTTATCGCAACTCTGGAAACAGAAACAGGCAATTTCCCAGGGCAGGTTGTATTCGTCCACGGCGATACTCACTATTTCCGCATCGATAAACCTTTACCCCATTTTACCGATGAGACTCAACTACCGAGAATGAAAAATTTTACTAGAGTTGAAACTTTTGGTTCTCCCAACGTGCATTGGTTGCGGGTTTTTTATGATCCGGAAAATCCTAATTTGTTTGAGTTTAAGCAGCAGATTGTTCCGAAAAATTAGGCGAGGTAACACAATTTTTGTGCAAGGCAAATATTTTTTTGCTTACATTGAAGATAGGTAGAATTGAGGAATTTATTTATGGCAATCGCAACTGGGCGCCTCACGCTGGAAGAATTTATGAAACTGCCAGAAACCAAACCGGCTAGCGAATATATTGAGGGGGAGATTATCCAAAAACCGCTGCCGAAAATAAAGCACAGCCTATTGCAGTCCAAAGCCTGCAACGAAATTAATCAGGTGACGGAAACTCCCAAGATAGCTTATGCTTTTCCAGGGTTGCGGTGTACCTTTGGCGGTCGCTCGATTGTTCCAGATAGTGCCGTACTATTATGGGAACAGATTCAATTTGATGACACCGGCGAACCAGTGGATGATGTGCGAATTGCACCGTATTGGGTGATCGAAATCCTGTCGCCACAGCAAAGCTCAAATCGGGTTACTAGAAAAATTATTCACTGTCTGCAACATAATTGTCAGTTGGGGTGGCTAGTCGATCCAGAGGATCGATTTTAGCGTTTTTGCCCAACCAAAAACCGCAATTCTGTGAAGGTAGCGATGTCCTTCCTGTGCCGGAAATGATTCCCCTGAATATCACTGCCGAACAGATGTTTAGCTGGTTGAGAATGCAACAATGAATCAGGGCGTGATCCTTTTTTGTACCACTTTTAAAAATTTCCTGGTGTGGTTTGTAGTGAGGACTTTAGTTTTCATCTCAACTAAGGACTGAAATCCTTACTACAAACCAAATTCCCTATTGCCGCCACCTGTCAAATTGGTCTTCGGAACAGCCATTAATAAATTGATTGCTTACCCAACCGTCAAGGATTGTCAAAGTTTCATTAGGAGGATTACCCGAAAATCTGGCCGCAATTTTCACCCAATTACCTTGTCTGCTGACAGCTCTAACTCCGTCTCCTCTTTTGAGTTTAGCTACAACCGCGTACTTATTGCCTGGGCCTTTGCGAATGTTAACAGCGCCACCTTCACCTGTAATAAATGAGCATTGAGTTTGCTTTTTTAAAGCTTCTGCTTTTGCGGGAGCCAGGCTTTGCTGCTTGCCGAAAACAGGAAAGCTGTAAAGCGAGAAGCTAAAACTTGCAACGACTGCTGCAATAAAAAAGGCTTTTGATTGAGTAAAAATTAGCATTATTTCATTTCCTTGGATTGGCTGAACTGAAGTCCTGACTATAATTTTTTTGAGAATGACTTCAGTCCTTACTACTAACTATTATTTGACCGAGGCAAACCATTCGGTAACACCTTGGGCGATCGCCTCAGCTAATTTTCTTTGTTCTGTCGGATTCACAATCCATTCAAACTCTTCGGGATTGATCATAAATCCCAATTCCATTAAAACAGATGGAGTAACGGCAGGACGAGTCATGGCTAAGTTGTTCCAGAATACACCATAGCTCGGACGGTTCAACTTGGCAACTAAATAATTGTGCAAAAACATTGCCAAACTGTGCGCTTGCGGGTGAAACCAGAAAGCGGCGACGCCTTTAGTCTTAATGGCATCGCCGTTATCCGGCAAAGCATTGTAGTGAATTGAAATTGCGATCGCAGGTTCTTCTTTTTGAATCATTGCCACCCTCGGTGGCAAATCCAAATCGACATCTTCTACCCGCGTCATTACCACATTCGCGCCCCGATTTACCAATTCCTGTTGCACCAATTTCGACACTGTTAAAGATACTGTTTTTTCCCTAATTCCCACTGGACTCACAGCACCTCCATCCTCTGGCCCGCCGTGTCCAGGATCGATGAGAATCTTAATTCCCGACAGCGGCTTTGCTTGCGACACAGGTATCATGCTTGTATTCGCCGGCGGGTTTTTTAAAGACAGCACTAAAGTTGTGCCCTCGTATCTCAATTTATAGCCCCACTGCTGGGCAGATTTGAGATTAAAAGTATATTGTACTTGCAGTGGCGCGATTTGTTGCCATTCTAAACGTGAAATTACTGGGTCATCCGAGAGGCGAATAATGTCAGTTTGAGCGGTAGTATTGTACAGGGTTAAAGTGAAAGTGCGTTCTCCTTCCTGCACGGTGACTGGGACGGGTGTTTCTAAGGGAAATAACACCTCTGTCCAGCCGGAAACTTGACGCGAGCTGGCGCTGCGAATAATCGATCGCGGAGGCACTGTATCCTTGACAATTCGCACTTCCGATGCTTTTATCCAAGCACCGTAATCGAGTCTGATCCATTCTCCCTCGCGCCCAATAATTGTTGCTCGCGTTCCCTTCGGCAGCGGTGTCATCCGAGAAAAATCTGTACTCGCTCCGGTTCTGACAACACCAGGATCTGCTGTCACTTCGGCTATTTCTAAGTCAACCGGAGAAAGAATAGAAATCTTGCCAGTACCCTGTTGGCTGATAGTTTTATCGTTCATTGTTAGTTTAAACGATGGCACGCCTAAATCAACTGTTTCTCCCTTAGATGAGAGGGCGTTGTCAGGGGTTTTACCGCAGCCTTGATACTGTTGGCTGCCGCCTTTATTGATCGGGGAATTTGCGTCTAAAAGTACAGATGCGTTGTCGGGTAGTTCCACTTGCGATCGCGCTTTTAAAGGAATAGTAACTCCCGCCAATTTTACCGAAACTTGAGCATTCGCAGGTGCGATCGCCCCAAAGCAAATATATTCCCCCGGCAAACTCGCGACATCGACTTTCGGCGTCAGGGAATCTTTAGCAAAAGCCAATCCTACAGGAGCTACTGGCTGATTCGACTCGCGCGTCACCTTAATTTTGACTTCCTGATTGTCGTAACGCAATGTAAAGACATTTTCGCCGAGTTGCAGCGGAAAAGTCGGGGCGAAATGCCCGGATGCGGTGCGCGAAATTTGGTTGCCATTTACTAACACTTGTCCCGGTGCGGGCGCTGTGCCGATTAAAAAGATGCGATCGGCTGTAGTTTTGTGGTTAACGGGAGGATAAGCGACGAACAAAGGTTGAGCGGCGACAGCTACAGAGGCGATCGCAATTATCAGACCAAACACACATAATGCTAAAAATTTTCTCATTCTATATCGCAACTAATTGAGAGTTTGTTGATTATTTATACTAGAACTTGCCCTAAGAAACCGGATTTCAGAGGATTAGTCGTAAGTCTTATTTACTAGACAGAGACCATTTTATCAGGTTTGTAGTTGCAATTGAGCGATCGGCAATATAAATTCCCGCGTCAAACCATTAAGTTTTAATTAGTTCAGAGGTCGTTCTCCACAGTTGCTCCAACCGATTCGCAGGCATCGTCAAATACAAAACATCCCCCGCACTCAGACAACAATTCAGCAAATCCCAGCCGTGAATAGTTTGACCCTTAGTTTCGGCATACAGAGGCACAAAATCCGCAGACTTAGCAGCATCTTGAATACGGTGGCCACAGAAAGGATGGTTTGGCGTAATCAATGTGGCCAAGCAAACCCATAGACTATCAGCAGTCATTCCGTTGCCCAAAATTCTGCCTCCAATCGCCGCCGCCGCGAAAGCAGGAGCCGCCAATTCCGTCGGGTTCAAAACTCCTTCAAACTCAAAAACTTGCTGCACCATTAAAGCAAAATGTGGATCTTGGTTGCGGACAATAACTGATAGTTTTGGTGCCAATCCTTTAGCGCTCAAGGCAATTTCGACATTAGACATATCGCTGCTAGTTACCGCTAAAAGTGCTGCCGCTTGCTTAACATTAGCAGCTTCCAAAGTTGCGGGCAAACTAGCACTTCCCTGAATGACCGGAATTTTCATTGAGCGAGCCGTGTTCAGAAACCGGCAGTTTGGATCTTGCTCGATCGCCACAATATCGTAACCGTTAGTGTGCAGTTCTTTAGCAATTTGGATGCCAATTCCTCCGAGTCCGCAGATAATGTAATGATGGCGCTGCGGAACTCGCGCCACATCCCAATATTCGGTAAAGCGAGTTCCCAATACATAATCGTTGAGCAGTGCGTAGCAGAGGCCGATGATGCCGGCTCCAACTAACATCATGACAATTGTAAATAGTTTAATGCTTTCGGGAGCTTGTTCGGCTACTTTTTCATGGCCTCCTGCTCCGGTAATCATCCCTACTGAAAAATAGAGAGAATCGACAATTGAGATATGCTCGTCAACACAAATATAGGTGGCAGTAGCAACGGCAATCATGGCCAGCAGTGCCAGTACCACAATTACTGCTGCTTGGCTGTGCTGCTGAAATCTGTGCAGCTTAGTTAATGTTTTGAGCAGTTTTTGAGCTAAAGTTTTTTGGGTGCTGCGGATAGTCGGCTGAGTGGCAACAATTAGCCGATCGCCCTGCTGACACTGCCGATCTGCAAGCACCGCCGATACTAAATCAGTTTTGTCAGCAGCCGGGAGATAATAAATCAACATTCGCGATCGATCGTCCCACAAATCGCTCAGCTTGCGATTTTTCCAAGGATGTGTTTCATCGATATATTCTTCGTGAATCGCCCAAGTGCGATCGAACAAACGCAACTGCCCGATCGCCTGATTTCCGAGAGCCGCAAAGGCAAAAACCGGAGCCGCCAACGATGAAACGCTCATGGAAGTGTGATCGGGCAAAGTGTGGTCAATTCTGTCGCCCAAGCTAGTATTGAACAATCTGTTGATGATGCGAATCTGAGGATTGAGAATCCTCGCTTGCATCAAAATTGCCAAATTTACAGCATCATCGTCTCCTGCAATTACTAAAGTGTGAGCGTTTTGAATGCCTGCCGCCAACAAGGTAGAAGCTGCTTGCAAATTGCCGACAACCACATCAGAAGTTTCGCCGCGAATTGGGCGATCGCTAATACCAACCACAATCGCTCCTTGCTGTCTCAACAAACAAAAAATCTTGTGTCCCGTGTGCCCCAACCCGCAAACAATGATTCGAGGTTTCATAAAAAGTTATTTGCCAGCCTATTTCCGAGCTGTCCTTTGTAGTTTTACTTACCATTGTTGACTGTCGTGGCTTTGTAGAATGTAGCTAAAAACACTATCTATGATACTTGTGCCACAGTCTCGAAGTGTTGGAAACAAAGCAAAAGCTGTGCCGTGTTCCTAAAGCCACCTTCCCAAGTGTTGAAATAAAGACACCACACTGCCATGTACCTACAGACATGAGATGCAACTAACCTGATTTAATATTTGAAAAATATCCGGGTGCGACAGCCAACCAGCAGAATTTGAATAGGTAGGGACAGCACACTGGCTATTAGTCACAACTTAACGTCAAACCGACCGTCTCTCTTGTTTGTATCGGAGTCTAGATCCCCCCTAACCCCCCTTAATAAGGGGGGGACAGGAGGCTTCTCAAAGTCCCCCTTATTAAGGGGGATTTAGGGGGATCGAGACTCGTCGGGTATAAACAAGAGATACATAAGGTTTTCAGTCTTAAATTGACACCAATAGATACTGCCCTGTTCCTACAACTATGACTTCCTACATAAATTTAACTGCCTTAGCGGCAGGAGTTATTATGAAATTGACTGCACCCTTATTAGCATCCGCTTTAGTGTTCGCCGGTACTGTCGCCTTTGCCAGCCAAGTACAAGCTGCTCCAACGAGCAACTGGAATAACACTAGAACAACATTTCAGTGCGTTACTTCCGGTCGTAATTTTGTCACAATTGCGCGGCGGGGAAATGTCACAACAGATCCAATGATTCTGTGGAAATCTACCGAGTTCGGCCGCGAATATACACCTTGGCAGCGCTGTCAAATTGTTTCCAATAGATTGACCAAAGCTGTTGCCCAGAATGGCGGAAGATTGAGCAACTTGCAGTTAACAACAGGAATTGTTAATAACTTGCCCGTAGTTTGTTATGTGAACGGACGGGGGCGCTGCAACTCTCAAAATCTGCTGTTCACCCTAGACAAGCGCAATGCTAAAAATCCCGGTGATGCTTTAACGAGATTGATTAATTTTGCCCAAGACGGCAGCGGGCCCGTGACAACTTTCAGAACCGGAGGTCAATCGTCTGCACCGCAGTTTGTCCCCTTTGGAGATATGGTCGATCGAGCTTTTAATTCTCCAAACAATAAACCGTCCGTTCCTGTAGCAAAACCGCAGGGCGATCGGGGGATTTAATAGCCACGCCTCTAACTTGCACCTGACAAATTTTGAAACTATTGTGGGGTGGGCTTCTAGCCCGCCCCTAAATATTTATATTAAAAACACTACACTGTCACCCCTTCAATTTTCTCATCTGTTAACTCGTACAACTCGCGCAACTGCTGCAACTTATCCGCATCCGGCAGCCAAAAACCTCGCCCGTTAGCCTCCAACATTCTGCCGACAATATTGCGAAAAGCTTCAGGATTGGCCTCCCGCAACTTCTTCGCCATCTCTTCATCTAAAGCATAAGTATCAGCCGCCTGATCGTAAACCCAACTATCAGTAAAATCAGCCGTTCCGCCCCAACCAATTAACGCCGTCATCCGCTGCGAAATTTCATAAGCGCCGCCCGAACCTTGATTTGCCATCGCGTTAGCCCACTTAGGATTTAGCAACTTAGTTCGATATTCCAAGCGCAGCAAATCTTCTAAATTGCGCGGAGTTGTATCCTGAGAAAAACTTTCTACAAAACTCGTGTTAACCTTTTTGCCGCGCTGCTTTTCTGCGGCTTTCTTCAAACCGCCAGTATTCGCATAATACTCTTGAATATCAGTCAAACCGTATTCCACAGAATCAATTTCTTGAATTATGCGATCGCACCCTTGCAACAACTGAGTCAAAACCTCCGGCCTCGCTTCCCCCTTATCCTTCCTCCCGTAACTAAAAACATTGCGACTTTCCCAAGTTTTCCCCAACTCATCCCCCGATTCCCAACTACCATCAACAACCCTATCATTAACCAAAGAACCAAAATCCCCAGCCGGATTAGAAAACAACCTCGCCGAATAATTATGCACACCTTTTACCTGCAAAATTAAAGCGTGTTTGCGAATAAAATTCTCCGATTCCGGTTCATCAGCATCCGCCGCCCGCACGAACAAATCATCCAACAATTCAATAATATTCACAAAGCTATCACGGAAAATCCCCGAAAGATTTCCCAACACATCTATCCGGGGATGACCGACATCAGCTAACGGTTTTAATTCATAGCGAACAATGCGGCCAGTACCTTCTTTCAGAGGTTCAGCCCCCACCAATTCCAGCAGAATTCCAATAGATTCGCCCCGCGTTTTAATCGCATCCAAACCCCACAACATCACCGCCACAGTCTCAGGATAACTCCCCTGTTCCTCAACGTGCTTCTCAATAATTTTCCGAGCAATTTCGCGCCCCCTTTCATAAGCCGCCGGAGAAGGCATCCGATAAGGGTCTAAAGCGTGAATATTCCTACCAGTTGGCAACACCCCAGCCCCATCCCGCAACAAATCTCCACCCGGTGCAGGCAGAATATATTCCCCATTCAAACCCCGCAAAAGATTAGTCAACTCATCCGTCGTTTGCAACAACAAATCCCGCACCAACAAACCCTCCTCAAAAACCCCATCTAACCCCTCTTGTGGCACAGGCATCTTGCCTGTGCTTGCTTGGGAAACAATTATTTTCACCTTTTCCTGTGATAACCTATCCCCAAAATAAGCCTCAAGATAAGAGGTCATTTCCTCAGAATTAGGGGGTTCCCCGAGAACGTGCAAACCCGAAGAAAACAAGCGACTTTCCACCACCTGCAAATACTCGTAAAGCTTCACCAGATAGCGGTTAAAAGCATCAGGACTGAACATTCCCACATTCTCAAAACTAAAAGCAATCCCCAACTCGCGAGCATCCTCAAACGGACAATCAGCCTCCAAACTGCTATCTAAAATTTTCTTACAAATAGCCTCTTTCAGCACATAATTTTTCGCCGTATCTTCCCGATATTCGGCAATCAAATCCCGCAAAGCCATCAATTCCTTGTACAAGCCCGCGCGGCCGTAGGGCGGCACGTTGTGAGAAATCAAAACACCGTAACCGCGCCGTTTTGCTAACATCGATTCCGAGGGATTGTTGGCAGCATAGATATAAAGATTCGGCAAACTTCCCAACAGAATATCCGACCAAGAATAGCCAGTATTTCCCAGAGGAGAACCGGGCAACCATTCAACAGTGCCGTGCATTCCGAAGTGAACCACAGCATCAGCTTGCAAATCATTTTGCAGCCACTTGTAAAAAGCGGCGTATTGAGGGTGAGGCGTCAAATCGCGATCGAACATTAAGCGCATCGGATCGCCCGAAATTCCCAGCGGCGGCTGCACACCTATCCAAACATTCCCCAGTTGAATGCCACCGATGTGAAACTCGTCGCCCTCTGTCTTAATGCCCGTACCCGTTAAAGATTGCCACTGCTTTTCGATACGGCTTGTTGACAAGTAGCCCAGCCATTTCTCCAGAGTTTTAACATTAACAGTATTGCCGTAAATTTCCTCCGTATCTGCGTTCATCCGCGTTAATCCGCCCCCATCTGCGGTTGCAGCATCATCCGCCTCTTTCACCCTGCGAATTAACTCCTCACCGTCAGCCGGAATTTCTCCAACTGTATAACCTGCTGCTTGAAGTTTGTGCAGGAAATTTAGCAGCGATTTCGGTACATTTAATAAAGCAGCCGTACCCGCCGCACCGTAACCGGGAGGAAACCCGTAGAGAATAATCGCAATTTTCCTTTCAGATGGCGGAGTTTGGCGTAGTTTCACCCAATTGTTAATTCTACTTGTCAGGCGTTTCGCGCGATCGGGCACCAGATAAATATCCTCACCCACCAAGCCGCCCAGGGGAACAGGATCGATCGCGCCATCCAACTCAGGCAAAGCATACAATACCACACTTTGCAAACCCCCAATCCCCTGACGAGTCCAAGAATGGATATCCTGAATCAGCAGAGGTGCGGACACAAAATAAGGTACATTTTTAGCAGTTAAAATGCGCTTAGCAACTTCCACCTGACGCCCACCTTCCATCGAACCAGCAGGCCCGCCAACCAAAGGAAAGCCAATAGTAGAAACAATCGCATCAACTTCCACAGCATCTTTAGAAAGCGAAAGAGTTTCAATATTGCCTTGTTTTCGGCGCGCAGTTTCATCAGCAGTTGTCATCCAATCCCGGACCGCCACATGGCCTTCAACGCCATTGATAAAAATCGGTAAAGGTACAATTCCTGCATCTTCAAAATAGCGAATTAATTGAGGAATATAAGGCTGCTTGGTGATAACGTGCTTGCGGTAAAGCAAGATGCCCACAACAGGGGATTTTACTCGATCTGAATTAGGGAAGCCATTGGTTTCAAATTGTGTGGAACGGGCATTTTTTCGGCCCCTAGCACTTTGATTACCGAGATACCAATCCAAATATTGCCGAGGCGATTCAAAATAACCATTATAATCGGGATGCAATAAACCCATGTTGGGAGTTTCCACAGGCGGCGGAATTTCTGCAACCTTCAGCCCCAAATACTTTTCGGAAATAATCCAAAACATCGAGACAACATTATCCGCACCACCCGCATTCCAGTAACCATAAATAATTAGCCAGTTTCGCAAATCCTGCACTTTTTGCATCGGCACATATTTTAATAACTTCGGCCCAACCTTCAAAAAGCTGATATAACCAGCCAGCTTATCTTCTTCTCGCCCGTTACTGAACTTATCCAGAATAAACTTAACAGGCTTCGGCATTCCCTTCGGTTTGTCGCCAATTTTAAAAGCGCCGATTTGAGTAAGACTCATCAATTCCAAAGCCGACTCAAAAACCAGGCGAATAGGGATATGTTGCACCCTTTCTCGCAGCCACATTACCGCATCGTAATCAAACAGCAAACTCCCGAAAAACACATCAGCATTAGAGAGGGCGGCTGCTACAGCGTCGGGTTCGTCTACGAGGGCCCGATCGCTAAAAACCCGTACTTCCAATCCCTGACACCCAGAAACAGCCAACTCGGCAGCTTTGCGGTACAAATCAGCATTAAAAGATTCAAACCCTGCAATTAAGACAATGCGTTTCACAGCCCAACCTCGTCGAAATATTTGCTTCTTTTAATGATAAACTAATCGCAGAGATTCACAGACAAGATGCCTGTGCCACTGACAGACAAAAAAAACAGATAAACTTCTGCTTTCTCTTACTTCGCGCCTTCGCGGTTCATCAACTATTTCTTATTGAAGTAAGAACCGATTAAAATAATCAAACCAATCCAAACACAGCCATATTTACAAACGTGAATCGAGTTCCTCCCGCAATTGTTATCTTAGGTCAAAACAGCCTGCCGATCGCCAAAAAAATCTCCGCACATTTCCCCGGTTCCCAGATTTACGGTTTAATCGATCGCACTTCCAACACAGACATCAACTTTAGCAACTTCGGCGAAACATTGCGGGAATTGTTTGCCACAGAAACCCCAATCATCGCCATCTGCGCCGCCGGAATAATCATCCGCACCCTCGCCCCGCTGCTGTCAGACAAACGCGCCGAACCGCCAGTTTTAGCCGTCGCCGAAGATGGAAGCGCTGTCGTACCCCTGCTGGGCGGTTTGCACGGCGTTAATGATTTGGCCAGAGAGATTGCAGCAGCCCTCGGCGTACAACCTGCAATTACCACTACCGGAGATATCCGGTTTCGCACCGCGCTGTTGAGTCCTCCCCAAGGCTATTATTTAGCGAATCCAGAGGACGCGAAGACTTTTATTTCAAATTTGCTCGCCGGGGCAAAAGTACGCCTAGAAGGGGCTGCAAGCTGGCTTTCGGAGAGCAATTTGCCAATCGCCCCCGATGCAAAATTGACCATCCGCGTCACCGAAAAAGCAATTGTGCCAACGCCAGATTGTTTAGTTTACCATCCGCAAATTGTGGCAGTTGCACTCACGAAGCTATCGAATATTGAGCCGGAAATAGCGGTTTCATTTGTCCAGCAAGCCTTGAAAAATGCAGGTTTAGCGCCAGCTTCTGTTGCGGGATTCTTTGCATTAAAAGATGAAATGGGAAATCCGGCACTTGAAGCAGTTTCACAATATTTTAAAGTCGCCGTCCGTTTTTTCAATCTATCCGAACTTGCCGAATTAGACTCAATTGAATTCATCGAAAATAAGGCCGCACAAATTGCCCTAACAGCAGCCGGTGCAAACAGTCACTTAATCGAGTCCGATCGCCCAAACGCACTGAATTGGGCGATCGCCCTGGCCGCCCAACCCTTTGATGCTAGGGCGATCGGAATTAGCCCCGGCAAACTGGCGATCGTCGGTACTGGCCCCGGAGGCGCACCCTGGATGTCCCCGGAAGTTAAGGAAATTCTGCGCGAAGCCACGGATTGGGTGGGTTACAAGTTCTATCTCGACTTAGCCGGAACCCTGCGTGAAGGACAAAAGCGGCACGATTCCGACAACCGCGAAGAGATCGATCGCGCCCGTTTTGCCCTAGATTTAGCAGCATCCGGCAAATCTGTTGCCGTGGTTTCGTCGGGAGATCCGGGTATTTTTGCGATGGCTGCAGCGGTGTTTGAGGCGATCGACCTTGATGCCAAACCCGAATGGCAAGGCATTGATATTCGGGTGGCACCGGGCATTTCAGCCATGCAGGCGGCCGCTGCTGCGATCGGAGCACCCCTCGGACACGATTTTTGCGTGATTTCGCTTTCGGATATTCTCAAGCCTTGGGAGGTCATTGAACAGCGGATTGCTGCTGCTGCTGCTGCCGATTTAGTTATGGCATTTTACAATCCCATCTCGAAACAGCGGATTTGGCAACTCGGAAGGGCGATCGAGATTTTGTTGCAAAGTCGCGATGCTAAAACCCCGGTCATATTGGGGCGAAACCTCGGCCGGCCCGGTCAATCTGTGCGGGTTTGCACCCTCGGCGAATTCCAGCCGCAAGACGCCGACATGAGAACTTTAGTTATTGTCGGTTCCAGTCAAACTCGGATTATTCCCCGCAAATATGGAGATGTTTGGGTTTACACGCCGCGCAGGTATGAAAAATAAGTAAAGCAGCAAAAACTTAGGAAATAAGCAATTGACAGACAGCTAATTGACTTTGACTAGGAGATATTTTGTTCTCGCTGGGGGGAGTCTAGGTTAACAAATGGCGGCAAATCACTCGATCGCGATCGACCTCTTATTTCCTCTCAGGGTTTTCACTCTCGATTAATGAGTGATGGCCTTTGATTACAGACATCCTCGGTACTGAGGGATCTCGGCTTCCTGAAGCCGAGTTTCTCTGGCAGATATCGATCAAATTTAGATATCGACTAAACCGTAGTAAGGATTTCAGCTTCTTTTTTGGAGATATCTAATTTACATCTCAGGAAACAAATTAATTTTATATAGCCAGAGTAAACTCTCCGGCGATCAATTTCGGCTAAATTCCTTAATCTGGCAGTAATCTTACAGTTAAAAAAAAAGAGCGCCTTCACCAGGATGAGTCTTCTCTATCTGTAGATATACCGAAAAAAGATTTTTTTTGATAGCATACCTTTAAATCAAGGTTAAGAGAAGGGTTAAGAGAACATGAAATTCCAAATTCCTCTAACTCCTGGAGCTGTAACCCAGTTTCTGCTGCGAGTGGTGGTCGGTCTAGTTGTACTATCTTTCTTAAGTCAGATGACTTTGTACTTCTTGCCGGAATACCCGTCTAGAGACTACTTCGCAAAGGCATTCAACGTTGATTACGAGCGGAACATTCCAACCTTATACTCATTTTTGGCATTGTTGTTTAGTTCTATCTTGCTGGGTGTCATCGCCCATGCGAAAAATTTGGATAGCTGTCGCTACAAGCATCACTGGAAAATTTTATCATTCATATTTTTATATATATCTTTAGACGAAATTGGTCAATTGCACGAAAAATTGGTTGACCCGATGCGAAACCTGCTAAATGCCACAGGGTTTCTTTACTTTACTTGGGTTGTGCCGATAGGTTTTATTGTAGCGATATTTCTCTTATCCTACATTAAGTTTCTGTTGCACCTTCCTGTATCTACAAAAAAATTGTTTGTTGTAGCCAGCGCTCTGTATATTGGAGGTGCATTCGGGGTGGAAATGCTAGGGGGATACCTCGCTTCTACAACGGGGATGGAGAATGTATCCTACGTGATAATAGCGACGATTGAAGAGTCATTAGAAATGGTGGGCATCGTTGTATTTATCCATGCCTTGATGTCATATATCAAGACATATTTAGGCGGGGTAAGTTGGAATATTTACATACAAGGAAAAAATACACAACCTACCGAGATACAAAATACTGGCATAGCTACCATTAGCGAACTAGCAAACAGAAAGCTATTAAAGTAAATCACTTGAAACTGGGTTTGATGGACGACGAAAATACTGCTTTTGGCTATTTAATCGCAATAAACAACCCGGTTTATCTGGTTCTGCGCTCTTCGGCGCCCCCCATTACTAATATGTAGGCTGCTTGCTGCACTAAACGACTAATTAGGCGTGAAATAGGTTAGTTCACAGATGACATCCTCACCTTTATCAGAAAATCGCTAAGAGCAACCTTTGCATGAGGATTTGACGGCAAATGACTTGTAAAACTTGCATCTTCTAATATATTAATTAGCCGATCGCGCTCTTGCTGATAAAATTCTATATCTGTATCTTCCAGCACAGATTTTTCCTCCCCAGCCAGCTTGCGCTCAATCAAATCAGGAATATACGACAACTGGAACTTATCATTAAGCTTCACCAAATTCGCCTCGACTTCCCCGGTTTGCATCAAGTGAATTCCAGCCAGCAACACCCGGTAAACGTACAGCAGCGGCTTAACCCGACGCGGGCGTTCTTTCTCAAACAGTTTCCATTGAGTTTTAGCAAAACCGAGATAGTGATGGCTGTGGTGCTTGGTTATGCAGTCAGAGGCAATAGCCTTTAATTCCTCGTGTTCCTTTGTACTGTAAACTATCAGCGGCGAATACAGTTGTTCTAGCACGTAGCCGTTGCGCTTCAACAGCAACTCAAAAAATTTCTTGATGTCGTGAGTTACTAAATCGAGTTGCATTCCCTCCCGAACTTCCGAAACTTCGATTGTTTCTTCTGCAGAAATCAGTCCAATTACTTTCGGTAGCGGTAAGATGTGTACTCCCCGCAAGTCGAAGTCAGAATCGGCGGAAGGAAAGCCGTATAAGTGCGAACCGCTGACAGTCGCAAACAACAGCGGGTAAGGTTGAACGGAGATAATTTGGGCGAGATTCGAGATATATTCTGTCATTTTTTCAACATTTTATCAATGCTAATTTCAATTCCGGTTAAACAATCGCAAATACCTGTAGATACTGTCTTGACCTGTCAAGGGGTAGCAGTCAAATAATTGGGGTCGAAAGGCTTTTGGGATTTTAAAATC